>CANLWQ010000027.1 GCA_947494405.1 Comamonadaceae bacterium
CCTTGGGGCACAGTCGCCATGACTTCCTCGGTGGTGGAGTCGTGAACCTCCAGCACTGCGGGGTTTTGGGCTTTGTGCCAAGTACCAGATATGTAATGGCTGTCGTAAACGGTCATAAAAGCTCCAAGAAATCGGTAAAAAAATAGATTGTAGGCAGGCTAGTGGGACGGATGAGCCCACAATAAAAAAGCCTCGCGCTCTTCGCGCAGCAAAGTCACCGACTTGCCCACAGGCAGGCACAGCTTGGTCGCCACATGGCCAAAGGGCAAACCTGTCAGCACAGGTGTTTTTACCTGCGTGCGCAGCCAATCGACCACGCTTTGCAGCTTGAAACCTTTGTCGTGTGGGGTGAGCTTATAGTCAGTGAAACTGCCCAGCACAATGGCTTTTTGTTGGGCCAACACACCTGCGTTCAAGAGTTGCGTCAACATTCTTTCGACGCGGTAAGGGTGTTCAGCCACATCTTCCACAAACAGCACGCCGCCTTGGACTTGGGGTAAATAGGGCGTTCCCACCAAACTGCAAAGCACACTCAAATTGCCACCCCACAAAATGGCGTTTTCGGCCAGCAGAGCTTTTTTCGGCAGATGAGCCAAGTCAGCCGCGGGCAACTTCCAACCCGCGCCCTCACCTCGCCCTTGGGCCATGTCTTCAAAACACGCCAAGGTGATGTCGTCCATGTCGGCACGACCAAAGTCGACGCAGGCATGCGGCCCCGCCCAAGTGCCAGCCCCAGTCTTGGCCAGCAAGCCCATTTGCAAAGCGGTGAAATCACTGTGCCCCACCCATTGCGTGCCACGCTTGATGGAGGCGGCGATGGCTTTGTAGGGCAAGCGTTTAAGCATTCGCGTGAGCCCATAGCCGCCACGTGTGAGCATGACAATGTCAGCGCCACTGGCCGCGGCCCGCGTCACCGCAGCCAAACGGGCCTCATCGTCGCCGGCAAACCGCTGATCGCTGCTCAGAGCATCAAGGTCAAGCTCCACAGTGTGGCCAAGTTGCTTCAAGCGCTTCACACCAAGGCGCAAGGCGGCTTTGTCGCGTACCGCACCAGAAGGAGAAATCAGGTAGATGTGCATAGAAAATTAAGTGCTTAAAAGTAAACGCCAAATAGCTGCATAGTCTAGAGGGTATGCGCACACAAAGCCGCCAGCGCCGCTTGTGCAATCTGCTCGCCATGCTCTTGAACAAAATGCCCTGCCTCGGGCAAAACCAAAGGCTCGGGGCAATGGCGAATATGTCCACGCAAAGCCTGCATCACCTCCAAGCCCAACACCGGGTCTTGCGCCCCTATGGCCATCAAGCTTTTGCCATGCCATTCATGCTGCCAAAATTCTTGGGCTTGGCGTGAGACTTCTGCGCCATCGCTGTGCGCAAACTCGGGAACCATGGGGGGGAAAGCCCGTAAAGCGGCGCGATGACCCGCATCGGGAAACGGCGCGTTGTAGGCAGCGCACTCAGCGGGGCTCATTTGCGGGTTGCCCCGCCCGAACAAACGTGCGACATCAAAGCTGGGTTTGTCTGCGCACATTTGCCGCCAAGCCAAAAAACCTGGACTTAAAGGAAGTTCAGCGGTTGCCAAGGTGGTGTTCATCACCAGCAAACCTCGGTAACGCTGGCGCGCCGCCATGGGTAAGGTCAAACCCAATATACCGCCCCAGTCTTGCACCACCAAATGAATATCTTGCAAATCCAAGGCCTCAACAAACTCCAACAACACTTGACGATGCCAGGTAAAAGAATGGGCACTGTCTTTTTTGGGCTTATCGCTTTTGCCAAAGCCGGGCATGTCGGGCGCCACCACACGGTGGCCCGCTTGTAAAAACACAGGAATCATTTTGCGGTATAGATAGCTCCAAGCAGGGTTGCCATGCAGACACAGCCACGTCACTTGTGCATTCTTGGGGCCTTCATCCAAATAATGCATGCGTAAGCCGCCCAGGCTTGGCAAGTCGTTTGTGTATTGAGGATTCCAAGGGTAGTCGGGGATGTCTGCAAAGCAAGCCTCGGGAGTTCGCAAAGCGTCCTCGCGCAAAGCAGTGGGTGAGTGTTGTTTATGAAGCGCTCTTTGGGATTTGAAAAAATCTTGCATCAATTGGCCGGCTTGCTTGGCCAATACGCCGCCGCTGTGTTGGGTATGGTGATTCAGCTGTGTGTTGGCAAATAAATCGACAACCGAACCTGCTGCGCCTGTTTTAGGCTCGGCAGCACCCCACACCACCCGCTTAAGCCGTGCATGCAAGACAGCACCTACACACATGGCACAGGGCTCCAAGCTCACATAAAGGGTGCAGTCATCTAAACGGTAGTTACCCAGCGCAAGGGCTGCCAAACGCAGTGCCTGAATTTCCGCGTGTGCGCTGGGGTCCTTGGAGGAAATGGGCGAATTGTGGGCTTGCGCCACCACCCTGCCCTCATGCACCACCACCGCACCCACAGGAACTTCGCCATGGGCTTGGGCCAGTTGGGCTTGAGCCAGAGCCAATTGCATGAAATGCTCGTCATTCATGCGCCACAATGTAACCCATGCATTCTGGTTTTTTGTTTATGTTCTTGGCAATATGGGGCTTGCTGGCTTTACCCAACCGAGCTTGGGCAGCCAACCCGCAACCTCAGTTGTTGTATGTGACCCAAGACAATTGCAAACTGATTCGAGGCTATAGCCGCAACGACTTGGCAGGTGTCGCCAAAGAATTTGGCGTAGCGGCAAACAAAGTCAGCTACGTCAAAGCGCAATGGAGCAAAGGCCCAGAGGGGCGTCCTCAATGCAATATGGTGTTTGATACACCCAAAGGTCGCACGGCTTGTGTCGTGTTCAATATTTTGAAAACCGACTTCGTCTTTGGCCAAGCAGTGCCCGTCAAAGGTAATCACGCGATTTGCATGCCGCCTTCAAGCTTGAATAAGCCATGATTGAACGGCTTACTTCACGCAATAAAAATTCACTTGCGCAAACTGCACTTCCGCATGTGTTCGCACAGGTGTAGGGTTGCGCGTATCGGGCGAGAAAACCATGTTGTTGGGTAAGGCCCAAAACACATGGCCCAGCGACACGCCGCCATTCCAATCCCCCAAAATAGACAAGTATTCATACTCTTTTTCGGTGGGCAAACGTGCTTGCACCATTTGGCATGCTTCCCTGGCTATGGCGGAATTAGGCGCTTGGTTGATGGACGAACCGGGCGCGCCCACCAGTACCAAGATGCGGTTACCCATGATGATCATGGTGGGGAAGCTGGTTTTTTGAAAATGGGTCACCATTTGCAGGGCGAGTTTTCGCATCACACTCTCTGGGCGGCCTTGGTCTTGAAAGCTCACCGACTCGCCCTTGGGCAAGACCACATGCAGGGTCACCAATACATCTCCTCTGCAACCTGGTGAGTAACTGTAGGTTCCCCAGACAAAGCCTTTGACCTTACTCAACAAGGCGTCACCAGTGGTGTCAAAGCGTTGGTTGTTTTTCACGCCTTGCAGGGTCTCGGATGCCGTGCCTGGGTTGGCAAACTCTAAACGGGTGTTTTGGGGGTTGATATTGCGTGATAAAGAATTGACAGAAGCTTTGAGCGTCGCCTCCAAGGTGATATCCATGCCCGAACCCTCAGTGGCCAGAGCCTTGTTTTTGTCTATCAACTCATCGATTTTCTTGATGGCGTAAACCGCTTCTGGTGCATTCACCCCTAAAGAAATCAAACTTCTTAATTGACCCATGGCTTGGTTCATCATGTCATTTCTTGAGCTGCCATAGGCATCTTGGAATTGACAAAGATCTTGTCCACGCAAAAAGAAAATCGTGGGCCACAGGGTTAACTTTTCGACCGCCCAAGTGGGTGAGGCGGATTGCATCAGCAATATGAGCGAACACCGACCGATAACACGCAAGCACTTGCTCAATCGCATACGCAAACTTCATTGTTGTTAGGTTGATCAGCTTAGAGGAGTCTGGGAACAGACAACTTGACTTACATCAATGAACTTTATGACTGTGACAATAACTGCCAAAAAGCCAGTGCTTAAAAACGTTGGTAATTGAGCAAGCTGCCTCTGTAAGGCGTGAGGTCATGCAAGGGCAACACAATATCACTCTGCGTCAAATCAAACTGATGAGCCGACATGCATTTATTAAATGCACTGCGTTGCCCCCGATTGGGATCGATGATCAGCACTTGGGCATGTTGGGCGGCATGTCTTTGGATAAAGTCGGCCAGTTGGGCTGGATGGTCGCGCTCGTACAGCACGTCGCTGCCAATAATCAAATCAAACTCACCCAATAGTGGGTTGTCTCGCGCCCAATGTCCGCTTTGGTAAGCCATCTCCGGCAAAGCATTCAAAAGTAAATTCGCGCTTAAAAAACGTTGGGTGTAAGGGTGACAGTCTGATGCGGTGATATTGCCCAAACGGCGGTGAATGACCAAACTTGCCAAGGCCAAACCACAGCCAATTTCTAATATGCGTAAATTGTGCAAAGGCCAAGTCTGCATCAAATCGGCCATTTTTTGGGCTGAAGGCCATACCAAGCCAAACAAGGGCCATGTGGCCGATGACACACCTAAAGCCAAGGCAACACCTTGGGGGTCATGCCACTGTTGTTTGTCTAGCAGAGAGCGAATCTGCAGATCTGCACCACCTGCGACCGCGATGATTTCGCGCTTGACCAAATAGCCCAAACCGCTTGAGTCGGTTGGGCTGGCAGTCAAAACCGACGTTTTCTGGGACCGCTGGGTCCTTTGCCTTCGATGTGTCGGAAGGTGATGCGACCCTTGGTCATGTCGTATGGTGAGAGTTCCAATGTGACCTTGTCGCCCGCCAAAATACGTATGTGATGCATGCGCATTTTGCCGGCGGTGTAGGCCACGAGTTCGTGGCCGTTGTCCAAAGTGACACGGTAGCGCGAGTCAGGGAGCACCTCGCGCACCATGCCGGACATTTCCAGCATTTCTTCTTTGGACATCTTCCTGCCTAAAGCGTCTGGCGCTTAGTCGGCGGATTTGATGTTGGAAGCTTGCAAGCCTTTGGGGCCGGTAGTCACGTCAAAGCTGACGCGCTGACCTTCTGCCAGGGTCTTGAAGCCCTGATTTTGGATTGCTGAAAAATGGGCAAATAAATCTTTGCCGCCGTCTTCGGGAGTAATGAAACCAAAACCTTTGGACTCGTTAAACCATTTCACTGTACCTGTTGCCATTTATTACATTTCTTTAAAAAAAAGGGAAGCCCCCCTCGGGGTCGAAGGTCAAGAAAGCGATGAGACGAAGGGAGAAATACCGTGTAAGGGGCAGAACTAGAAACGCACTACAACGACATGGTCTTGATAATCGAAGCCCTCACTATGCCTTGTATTTAGAAATAAAGCAAATTTATTCGTTTTTTTAGGATAATAATACTCACATGAGCGACATACGAACCCTGCGTCAGGTCTTGCAAAACCACCGCACCATAGCAGTTGTAGGTCTTTCCGCTGACTGGTTTCGACCCTCTTTTTTTGCCGCCAAGTACATGCAAGAACATGGTTACCGCATCATTCCGGTCAATCCCAAATACACTGAAATATTGGGTGAAACCTGCTACCCCAGCTTGAAAGACATTCCCCACGCTGTTGATATCGTTGATGTATTTCGCAAGCCAGCCGATACCCCTGCCATTGCCCAAGAAGCCGCGGACATTGGCGCCAAGGTGTTTTGGTTGCAACTGGGCGTCATCAACCAAGACGCTGAATTCATTGCCCAAAATGCCGGCTTAACCGTGGTGGTTGACCGCTGCGTCAAAATCGAGCATGCCCGTCTTTTTGGTGGACTGGGTTGGTTTGGTGTCAACACCGGCGTGGTCTCATCTCGCCGCCCCTTGGCTCCCCACTGACGCATCATGGCTGATCGCAAGTTTGGTTTCGATACTTTGAGTCTGCACGCGGGGCAAATACCAGATGCAGCCACCGGCAGCCGCGCAGTGCCTATTTACCAAACCACCTCTTATGTGTTTGACAGCCCAGAGCATGCTGCCAGCTTGTTCAATTTGCAAACCTTTGGAAACGTGTATTCACGCTTATCCAACCCAACGGTTGCGGTGTTGGAAGAGCGCATTGCTGCATTAGAAGCTGGACGTGCAGCGGTTGCCACCAGCAGCGGCATGGCAGCGCAAATGATTGCCTTGCTCAATGTGTGTCAAGCCGGCGACCATATCGTTGCAGCTCGAACGCTTTATGGCGGCACCCACACCCAACTGGGCGTGAACTTCAAGAAGCTGGGCATAGACACCACGTTTGTTGACAGCACTAACCCCGAAAACTTTGCCCGCGCCATCACACCCCAAACCAAAGCCGTTTATGCCGAGACCATGGGCAACCCCTCGCTGAATGTGCTCGATATTGAACCTGTTGCCAAAATCGCCAACCAAGCCGGTGTGCCGCTTTTCATAGACAACACTTTTGCCAGTCCTTACCTGTGTCAACCCTTGGCATGGGGTGCAGCCATCAGCTTGCATTCGGCAACCAAGTTCATCGGTGGACACGGCACCACCATGGGCGGCGTCATCGTGGAGTCGGGCAAGTTTCCTTGGGATAACGGCCGCTTTGCCACCATGACCGAGCCCTCCCCTGGCTACCACGGTGTGCGGTTTTTTGAAACCTTTGGCGACTTTGGTTTCACCATGAAATGCCGCATGGAAGGTATGCGCACCTTTGGTCCCGCACTGTCACCCTTCAACGCTTTTTTGCTTTTGCAAGGCGTGGAAACTTTGTCATTGCGCATGGACCGCCATTGCAGCAATGCATTGGCAGTGGCAAAGCATTTGCAACAACACCCCAAAGTGGCATGGGTGAATTACCCGGGCTTGCCAGATCACCCCGACCACGCGCTGGTGAAAAAGTATTTGTCCAAGGGTGCCGGCGCGGTGTTGAGCTTTGGTATCCAAGGAGGTGCTGCGGCTGGACAAAGCTTCATCAACAGCGTGGAGTTTTTGTCTCACTTGGCCAATATAGGCGACGCCAAAACTTTGGTCATTCACCCCGCTTCCACCACGCACCGACAACTGACTGAAGAGCAGCAAATTGCAGCCGGTGTGCCGCCCGATTTGATACGCTTGAGTGTGGGTTTAGAAACCTTGGAAGATATCTTGTGGGATATCGACCAAGCATTGGCGGCCAGTTAAGCAAGCTCTAAAAACCTTATGCGTAGTTTTACACCGGTTCACCTCTCCCCAGCATGGCTGTCCTTGCAAAGCTTGGCGCAGCCAAACTTTCCCTCGCTGCGTGAATTGCTGTCAGACGTCCCTCGTAACGCATCCATGCAACTGGATGCCTGCGGCATTCACATGGACTATTCCTATCAGCGGGTCAACACACAAGCGATGCAAGCTTTACATGCATTGGCAAGCGAGCGCTGCGTCGACGCTCAAATGCGTGCCATGTTCAATGGCGAACACATCAACGCCACCGAAAAGCGCAGTGTGCTGCATGTGGCTTTGCGCGGCAGCCACCTGAGTCATCCGCCATGGGGTGTGGCCATTTCTAAGCAGGTGAAAACCCAACTGGACAAGGTTTGTCTGTTCGCTGAAAAAATGCGTGCGGGAGCTTGTGCGGGCTATACCAATTTGCCCATTACCGATGTGGTGAATATTGGCATTGGCGGCTCAGACCTTGGTCCTCGTATGGCGACACAGGCTTTACAAACTGTGGCGAATTCACCTGTGCGCGTGCATTTTGTCTCCAATGTAGACGCTTGGAGCTTGCAGCAAACTTTGCATAGGCTCAAGCCCGCCACCACCGCCTTTGTGGTGCAAAGTAAATCATTCACCACCCAAGAAACCATCACCATCACCGCATCAGCTAAGCGATGGTTAAGCGATGGAGGTTGCCCCGCTGACCTTATGCAGCGTCACCTGATGGCGGTCACTGCCAGACCCGAAGTAGCTTTGTCGCAAGGTTTTACGGCTGACCATGTTTTTGAGTTGTGGGACTGGGTAGGTGGGCGATATTCAATTTGGTCTGCTATTGGTTTGCCATTGGCAATGGCCATAGGTGCCACAGCCTACCGAGACCTGTTGCAAGGTGCGGCAGACATGGATGCGCATGTGCAAACAGCCACTCCTGAAAACAATATGCCGCTGCTCATGGCCTTAGTTGGCATTTGGAACCGCAATTTTTGGGGCGCTGATTCTCTGCACATTGCACCTTATGCATCGTGTTTAGGTATGTTGGTACCTTATTTGCAGCAAATGGACATGGAGTCCAACGGCAAGTCCAGATACACGGATGGCTCTGCGGTTCAAGTGGGAACCTCGCCAGTGCTGTGGGGCGGCTTAGGGATAGACGGCCAACACGCCTACTTTCAGATGATTCACCAAGGCACACACTTGGTAGCCACTGACTTTATTGGCGTAAAAACCGAGACCACGGATTTGCCCATGGCAGCAGAACATCACCGCGTGGTCTTGCTCAACATGAAAGCACAGGCGCAAGCATTGGCCATGGGCAGAAGCATTGAAGAAACCCAGGCTATGTTGGCTAAGGACGGCATGTCTGAGGATGAAGCTGCACAACTCGCACCCCACCGCAGCTATGCGGGCAATCGCCCCTCCACCACGTTATGGATGCAAGCTGTGAAGCCGCACAGTTTGGGGGCGCTCATGGCTTTGTACGAACACAAAGTGTTTTACCAAGCAGCTATTTGGGGCATAAATGCGTTTGACCAGTGGGGGGTTGAACTGGGTAAAACCTTTGCCAAGCAAACCCAGTCACTCCCACTCGATGGTCGCGGGGGGTTTTGAGCTGACATCCAGCACAACTCTGTTGATACCACGCACCTCATTGATGATGCGCCCAGACACTTTCTTCATCAAAGCATAAGGCAACTCCGCCCAATCGGCGGTCATGAAATCACTGGTAACCACAGCGCGCAAAGCCACCACATAGTCGTAGGTGCGGCCGTCACCCATCACACCCACGCTTTTGACTGGCAAGAACACCACAAAGGCTTGGCTGGTGGCTTCATACCAGTTGCGCGGTGTTTGTGTGCCGCCAAAAGCCACGGTAGAGGCGTCCCCCTCAAAAGGCGTGTTACGCAACTCTTCAATAAAGATGGCGTCGGCACGGCGTAGCAAGTCGGCGTATTCTTTTTTCACTTCACCCAAGATGCGCACACCCAAGCCAGGACCTGGGAAGGGGTGTCGGTACACCATGTCATGCGGCAAACCCAGGGCCACACCAAGCTCGCGCACCTCGTCTTTGAACAAGTCGCGCAAAGGTTCTAGCAACTTCAAGCCCAGTTGCTCGGGCAGTCCGCCCACGTTGTGGTGGCTTTTGATGGTGACGGCTTTTTTGCTTTTCGCGCCACCGCTTTCAATCACATCAGGGTAGATGGTGCCTTGTGCCAAGAAAGTAGCACCCTTGTGTCCACCACTGCCCGCTTTGAGTTTGGCCGCCTCTTGTTTGAACACAGTGACAAACTCGGCGCCAATGATTTTGCGCTTGGCCTCGGGGTCAGCGACACCCAAGAGCTTGCCTAAAAACAAATCGCTGGCGTCAACCCGAATGACTTTGGCGTGCAACTTGCCGGCAAACATCTCCATCACCGCGTCGCCCTCGTTCAAGCGCAGCAGGCCATGGTCAACAAACACACAGGTGAGTTGGTCGCCAATGGCGCGGTGAATCAGTGCAGCAGCCACCGATGAATCTACGCCGCCAGACAAGCCCAGTATCACTTCTTCAGCGCCTACTTGGGCACGTATGCGTGAGACAGCCTCTTCCACATAGTTACCCATCACCCAATCGGGGGAGGCTTTGCAAATATCGAGCACAAAACGGTTGAGCAAGGCCCTGCCCTGAACTGTGTGGGTCACTTCGGGGTGGAATTGCACACCGTAAAAATGCCGGGCCTCATCCGCAAAACCGGCAATAGGGCAACTGTCGGTACTGGCCATGAGTTTGAAACCCGTGGGCATTTCGGTGACTTTGTCGCCATGGCTCATCCACACTTTCAGCATGCCGTGGCCCTCAGCAGTGGTGAAGTCGGCGATGTCATTGAGCAAAGCAGTGTGGCCGCGAGCTCGCACTTCGGCGTAACCAAACTCTCTGGTGTGGCCAGCTTCCACTTTGCCGCCCAACTGCTGGGCCATGGTTTGCATGCCATAACAAATGCCCAAAACCGGCACACCCAAATCAAACACGGCGTCCGGTGCACGATCGTCCACCTCGTAAACACTGGCATGGCTACCAGAAAGAATGATGCCTTTGAGGTTGCCATCTTTGGCATATGCACGCACCCAATCGTCAGACACATCGCAAGGATGCACCTCGCAATACACATGAGCTTCACGCACACGGCGGGCTATGAGTTGGGTGACTTGCGAGCCGAAATCAAGAATCAGTATTTTGGAGTGAGCCATGAATAAATAGTCAATTTGAACTTGAGCCGTCGGATATAAGCATTTCTCTCACGCTCTCTATAAGATAAGGCAAATGTTTGTTCACAACCGATAAAACGGTCATTGAATCTATGTCACCCAAGTAGTTGTGAACCAAGATATTTCGAAAACCACTCACCTCACGCCAAGGTACTTTGGGAAAGCTGTTCTTGAGTGCGTCGGGCAACATTTGTGTAGCCTCTGAGAGTGTTTGTAAATTTCTCAGAACCGCATCATAAAGAACCTCGTCTTTAGTGATGTCGCCACGCGCTTGAATACGCTCAATTTTGGCAGCCACATCCACAATGTGTAGCGCATAAATTTGCCAAGACTTGCTCACAACAATACAGCCTCAGCCAAAATTTTCTTCCGCATATGTGGATTTAATTCATGCTCTGGAATCAACTCCACCCTGCGATTCAATATTTCGGACAATTTTTGTGTCAATGGCATACGCTGGGAAAAAAGGTCATACCCTCTTGGCAGCTCCACTAGGAAATCCACATCGCTGTCAGCAGTCTCTTCACCCCGGGCTACAGATCCGAAAACACGCAAACGAGTGGCACCAAATTGTTCAGTGATGCCTTGAAGGCGAATATTCATCTGCTGTAGTTGTTCAAGAAGCATAAAAAAAGTCCTTTCAAGTCACCTCGTTATTCAGCACGGTAGTTAGGCGCTTCTTTGGTGATTTGTACATCGTGAACATGACTCTCACGCATGCCCGCCGTGGAAATCTCCACAAACTCGGCACGGTTGCGCATGTCTTCTATGCTGGCACAACCGCAGTAGCCCATGGCAGCCCGCACGCCGCCGGCCATTTGGTAGACGATGCTGACCATAGAGCCTTTGTAGGGAACTCGCCCTTCAATGCCCTCGGGCACCAATTTATCGGCATTGGGGTTGCCGGTGGTGGCTTCTTGAAAGTAGCGGTCTGCGCTGCCTTGTTGCATGGCACCAATGCTGCCCATGCCTCGGTAGCTTTTATAGCTGCGACCTTGGTAAAGAATGACTTCGCCAGGCGCTTCTTCGGTGCCTGCGAACATGCCACCCATCATCACGCAGGATGCGCCAGCCGCAATGGCTTTGGCAATGTCGCCGCTGTAGCGAATACCGCCATCGGCAATCAACGGCACACCCGTGCCTTGCAAAGCCATGGCCACGTTGTCAATAGCGGTGATTTGGGGAACACCGACACCGGCCACGATGCGGGTGGTGCAAATCGAGCCGGGGCCAATGCCTACCTTCACACCATCCGCACCCGCCTCCACCAAGGCCAAGGCGGCAGCGCCGGTGGCGATATTGCCGCCCACCACATCAATGTGAGGGTAATTCTTTTTAACCCAGCGAACCCGCTCGATCACGCCGTGGCTGTGACCGTGAGCGGTGTCCACCACGATGGCGTCCACGCCGGCTTTCACCAAAGCCGCGACGCGCTCCTCGGTGCCAGGACCCACGCCCACTGCCGCGCCTACGCGCAAGCGCCCTGATGGGTCGCGTGCGGCGTTGGGAAAGCTGGTTTGCTTGGTGATGTCTTTGACGGTGATAAGACCTTTGAGCTCGAACGCGTCATTGACCACAAGCAAGCGCTCTAGCTTGTGCTTGTTCAGCAATGCTTTGGCTTGCTCGGGCGTGGTGCCTTCAGGAACGGTAATAAGGCGTTCACGCGGCGTCATGATTTCTTTGACCTGCACGTCATAGCGGGTTTCAAACCGCAAGTCGCGACCCGAAACTATGCCCACTACTTTGCCGCCATCGCAGACAGGAAAACCAGAAATACCCATTTGATCCGACATGGCCATGACTTGGCGAACCGTGTGTTCTGGTGTGATAACCACGGGATCAAGCAATACCCCGCTTTCATAGCGCTTGACTTTGGCAACTTCGGCAGCTTGTTGCTCAAGCGTTAAATTTTTATGAACAATGCCAATGCCACCTTCTTGGGCAATGGCGATGGCCAGGCGCGCTTCGGTCACCGTGTCCATGGCGGCAGACACCAGCGGCAAATTCAGGGCGATGTTGCGTGAAAACAGGGTAGAGAGTTGGGTGTCCTTGGGCAGGACTTGTGAGTAGGCTGGGACCAACAACACATCGTCGAAGGTCAGCGCTTTGCCAAGCAGGCGCATGGTATATCTCCA
>CANLWQ010000028.1 GCA_947494405.1 Comamonadaceae bacterium
AAGCGCAGCGGCGGGGCGGTCAATAAAAACCGCGATCGGCCATGGGCGCGCAACCAGTTTGCCAAAGGCGTGAGGTGCCACAACTCGCCCAAGTGAACCCCAAGCTTGAACAAGCAATGCTCATGCAAAGGCAGGGATGCACAAGCGCCTGCATGCGGCAGGGCAGGGTGGGTTTCCACCGCGTAGTTGTCGGCAATCAAGGCGATCAAGCCGCTGTCGGTGATCCATTGCTTTAAGCGCTGGTCGCGCCCATCAAGGCTGGAGCCGCTTTTGTCCAGCACCGCACTGTCGGGTTGTTTATTCATGCCCAGCAGCACCTCGCTGAAACCGGTGTGCAAACACACCATATCGCCTTCTTGCACCACCACCTTGTCTTTAGCCATGATGTCCATCAACAAGTCGTAACCCACTACCGCGCCGCTGTTACCCACATGGGCGTGCAAGTCGATCATCACGGCGCGGCCTTGTACACAGCGCTCGGCCATTTTTTCTATGCCTAAAGCTTTGGCATACGAAGTGGACTCGCGAGGCACTTGCATGAAATCAAAAATACCTGCGCCTTCGTTGTTCGCTGGGCCTATGACATCGGTGCCTGCGCGAAAGCCGTTGTAGTAAAGCGCTTCGGGTACGCCATCGCCATCGGCATCAAACATAGAGCCTGCGTGCGCCAAACTGTCCCACTGCGTGCTGTACTGCAAATGCATGATGACCAAGTCGTCGCTGATCACATCGGTGCACAAAGGGTCGTCGCACCACAGCTGGTAGTTCATATTGGGTTTGCCGTTGCGCACCGTGGGGCGCAGCACGGGCGGGCTGCGGCGCGGGTTGAGCACCGAGCCGCCGGGGAAGTCCAAGGGCAAGCTCAGGTTAAAGCTCAAACCGTGTTTGACCTCAGCCACGCCTTGCAGCACTTTGGCGGGGGTGAGCAAATTCATGCGGCCAAACTGGTCATCAGGGCCAAAGTCTCCCCAAGTCGAGCCTGCGGGGCGGTGCTTCCAGCGGGGTGATGAGCTCATGGCGGTGCCTCAATTCGGTGCATGACAGGCTTGTCGTGCGGCGCAAGTAAAGCCCATTATGGCCTGCAAAATTCGTCCTTTTTACTTGAAATGGAAAGTTTTTGATGGACAAGTCTTGGCCCCATCGCGCACAATGGCATTCACCATAAAGGGGCTGCCATGAGTCAAGACCAAGCACATTACGCCGAATTGTTGGAGATTTCCAAGCGCATCCAATCGCGCCAAATCTCTTCGGTGGAGGCCACCCAAGCGCAGTTGGCGCGCATTGAACAACTCAATGGCAGTTTGAAAAGTTATGCCACCGTCATGGCTGACCACGCTTTGGCGGACGCGCAAGCGGCTGACAAGGCCATTGCGGCTGGACTCATCATGGGGCCGCTGCAGGGTGTGCCGATGGCAGTCAAAGATTTGTGTTGGACGGCGGGCACCAAGACCGCGGCGGGCATGACGATTCATGCCAATAACATTCCTAAAGAAGACGGCACGGTGGTGCGCAAGTTGCGCGAAGCGGGTGCGGTGATTTTGGGCAAGTTGCAACTCACCGAAGGCGCATACGCCGACCATCACCCCAGCATCACGCCACCCGTCAACCCTTGGGGCGCAGGCCAATGGCCAGGCGCATCTTCAAGCGGCTCGGGTGTGGCCACCGCTGCGGGCATGTGCTTTGGCTCGCTGGGTTCGGACACCGGTGGCTCGATTCGCTTTCCGTGTGCGGCCAATGGCATCACTGGCATCAAGCCCACGTGGGGCAGGGTCAGTCGCTATGGTGCATTCGAGTTGGCGGCCACCTTAGACCATTTGGGGCCCATGACACGCAGCGCGGCAGACGCTGCTGCGATTTTGGGTGTGATTGCTGGCGCTGACGTCAAAGATCCCACCGCCAGTTTGTTGCCTGTGCCCAATTACTTATCCAGCATGAGCTTAGGGCTTAAAGGTGTGCGCGTAGGCATCGATTTGACATGGAGTTTTCAAGGCATCGATGAGCCCAGCAAACAAGCTTTGTTGGCCATGATTGAGGTGATCAAGGCGCAAGGTGCGATTGTGAAAGAAGTGAAGTTCCCAGACCCGCAACAAGCCATTGATGACTGGTTCCCTTTATGCGGCGTGGAGTGTGCGGTAGCGCATGAAGCCACTTACCCCTCGCGCAAGTCCGAGTACGGCGCAGGCTTGGCCGGTTTGATAGACATGGGCCATGCTTTAAGCGGCTTGGATTACCAAAAAATCGTTTTGCGCCGCCACGACTTCAGAGGTCGTGTAGACGCATTGTTCCAAGACATCGATTTGTTGTTGATTCCCTCCACCGGCATTGCCGCACCCACATGGGAGCGCATGAGCACACTCGCCACAGATGCCGAGTTGTTGAGCGCACTGCTGAAATTCACCTGCCCGTTTGACATGACGGGTCAGCCCACTATTTCATTGCCCGCCGGTTTCACACCTGAGGGCATGCCTGTGGGTTGTCAGTTTGTCGGTCGGCATTTCGAAGAAGACATGGTCATCCGTGCTGGCTGGGCGTTTCAACAAGCCACCGACTGGCACCGTCGCCATCCCAATATTTAATTCAAAGGAGTTTCACTATGTCTTGGTTAGAAAAATCCATCATGCGCCAACGTGGCGTGGCCCAAGGTCGTCAAGCCGTCACCCACGAGCTGACTGAAGCCAAGCAGGGCAACTACCACTACACGATTGGCCCGTATTCGCAACCTGTATTGAGTGTGAAGCCAGGCGACCGCATCATTGTGGAAACCCGGGATGCATTTGAAGGCAAAGTCAAAACCGAACAAGACTTGCCCTCCAAAGTGTTGACCATGCCTTTTGTCAATCCGCAAAATGGCCCCATCATGATCGAAGGCGCAGAGCCGGGCGATGTGGTGGCGGTTTACATCGAATCGATTGCGCCTCGCGGCCCCAACCCACGAGGCACTTGCGCCATGATTCCGGAGTTCGGTGCCTTAAGCGCCACCATGTTCACCTCGCTGCTGACCCAGCCCTTGCCCGAGATTGTTCGCAAGATCGATGTCGATGAAAAAGGCGTGTATTGGAGTAAGCGCGTGACCTTGCCCTATAAGCCGCATATTGGCACCTTGAGCTGTTCACCCTTGCTCGACTCCATCAACACCCTCACACCCGACACCCACGGCGGTAATATGGATTTGCCCGATATGGGCCCTGGCAGCATCACTTATTTACCTGTTTGCACCGACGGTGCGCGGGTGTTCATTGGCGACGCCCATGCTTGCCAAGGTGACGGCGAAGTGTGTGGCACGGCTGTGGAGTTTCAAAGCACCACCACCATTCAGGTTGACCTCATCAAAAACTGGGCCATCACTTGGCCACGTTTGGAAACCGAACACATGATCATGGCGATTGGCAGTGCACGTCCTTTGGAAGACGCCACCCGCATTGCCTACAAAGATTTGGTGCTGTGGATGGAGGCCGAGTTTGGTTTTGACCGCTGGGACGCTTACATGATGCTCAGCCAGTGCGGCAAGGTGCGATTGGGTAATTTTGTCGACCCCAAATACACCGTGGGCGCCGGCATCTTAAAGACCTACCTCAAAGATTAATCGGAATAATCGGGGTCAGATTCCAATTAACAATCAGGGTCCTACCCCAATTAATTAATTGGGATCTGACCCCGATTATTTAAACAGCGCGAGCAAGTCGTCTTTGCGAACAGGTTTGAGCAAGACTTTGTCAAAACCCGAGGACTCCCACAAGCGCACCTCTTCAAGCATGGCGTGTGCCGTATAGGCAATGATTCTCAGATGCTGGTAGCGCTGATCAGCGCGCAGCTGCTGGCACAGCTGCAGGCCGCTGACGTGGGGCATAGAGATATCGAGCAAGATGACATCACAAGGATTGTTTTTTAACCAATCCAGCCCTTCTTTGGCGCCATCGCATTCCTTGACAGCGTAGCCAAGCGGACGCAAAAAAAGCCCAGGTAAAAGACGGTTGGTGGCGTTGTCGTCAATCACGACCACCTGTTTGCTGGTATTCATGCGGCTAACTTGCGCTCACCTTGCACAGGCAAAGTAAAAAAGAACATACTGCCTTCGCCCGCCTTGGTGGAGTAGTCGAGTTTGCCGCCCATGAGATGGATCAAATGGTGGCTGAGCACCAAGCCCAAGCCAGCGCCCTCATTGGGTCTGAGCAAAAACGGGTTATCAGATTTTTGCTGCCGCTTAAAAATGGTTTCTTGCATTTCAGGCGCTATGCCTTTGCCTGTGTCTTGCACCGAAAAAACCACCCACTGCTTATTTGAACTCGGGGTGACCGAAAGGGTGACCTTGCCTTGCGGTCGGTTGTAATTCAAAGCGTTGTCCACCAAATTGTTAAGCACTTGCCGCACCCGGTAGGGGTCGGCTTGCATTTGTGAGGGCAGGTTGGGCGCCAAACTCACATGCAAACTGATTTTCAATTCATCTGCCCGCACTTGGTGCAAGGCGCGCACCGACTCAACCATATCGCTGATATCAAAACTCGATTGCGATAAATCGAGAGAGCCTTCTTGGATTTTGCTCAAGTCCAACAAGCCATTGACCAAATGCAGCATTTGCAGGCTGTTTTCCAAAATAATTTTGGAAGTGAACTGGATCATGGGTTCGCGGGTGCTGCTGTAAATATATTCGGCGTAGCCCATGACGCCATTCAAAGGGGTGCGCAAATGGTGCGACATGGAAGCCAAAAAATCATTCACATGGCGCTTGCTGGTACGGGCTTCGTCGATTTCAAGTTGTAGAGAACGGTTGCGGTCTCGCTGTTGAACATAAAGATAAGCCATCACGACGCAAATCGCCATCATCACCATGGTAATAAGCCAAGCTTGGATCATGGGAGAGAAGTGTAGTGGGCTTATTTTTTGGGAAAGATTAAAAATTCGCTGCTGAGCATGCGACTGAACTCATGGGAATGGGCATTCAGTTTCTTCAACAGTTCGGGCGTCGCCAAGATTTTCTTGGTTCGCTTGTCATCGCTGTGGGTCTCGAATTCAATCAGTCCATCGTCTTCAAACTCTCGAATTTTGTAGCGCAAGGCTCTTTCGCTTAAATCTTTGTTGTAGTAAATGCCTTTTAGAAAAGCGCTAGACCCCCCCCCTTTGTTCTTGCAGTTGCCTTGCAATATTCAAATACAAATAGCGTCCCGCTTGGGTTGAAGTCACTTCCAAATGCTGGCTTTCCCATTCATGCAATTGGCAAATAACTCTCAAAAACTTAAGGTTTAAATGACTTTCTGGGTCGTTTCTCATGCACAGCATCTCGGTTCAAAAGATGACCTGATACTATTAAAAATTATTTGTCTAACTGATAAATGCTGACAATATGATAAATATATTAAAGTAGAGAATGAAATTAGATGTAAAACTATTTGATATATATAGGGCAATATACTCTGTAGCCTCTAAGCCTTAAGGATTTAATCGCCTGATTGCCGGCACCAGAATCAAGTAATTTTTTCCGCAATCGATAGATCTGCGCTTCCAAAGCGGACTTTTGTAAAGTTTGCTCATCTTTGCCTAAAACGTCGTAGATTTGCCACAATTCAAGGGTTTTGTCTTTTGCTCGGGCTAAGGCCAGCAACAAAGTGAGTTCGGTGGTGGTCAATTCCGTCGTGCCGTTGGCACCCTTTATGATGTTTTCGGCAATGTTGATTTCAATCGCATGGGGTTCTGTATCAACCCCCCTTGTCGTCAGGTCGTCATGGCCTAGCCTGCGTGCCAAGGCGTTGACGGCAGCCATCAACTCCTCAATATCCACAGGCTTGGTGAGATACATATCTGCACCGCATTGGTAGCCGGTAACTTTGTCTGCTGCATCAGATTTGGCCGTCAAAATAATGATGCCCAAAGTGGGTTGCACTTTGCGTAAACGTCTGGACAAAGAAAAACCATCTTCTCCAGGCAAGGTGACATCGATGACGATCACGTCGAGGTTGCGGTCTTTGGCTTCTTCGTCAAAAGTCTCGGCGCAATCTACACCCACAACATGGTGGCCAAATTTATGCAGTGCTTCAACCAAACTGTTTTGCAAGGGTTGGTAGTCTTCAACCACCATGATGTTTAAAGGGGAATGCAAATTACAAACCTCACTTGGGTTGGACTGGGTTCATAGCGAATACTGGCTTGCATCAGTCCCACCATCTTATGAGACAAGAACAGACCCAAGCCACTTCCGTCCATTTGCTGAAAGTAGGGTGAACGGTAGTATTTGGTGAAAATCTTTTCAGGAGCAGGCAAGCCTTGTGGGTTCACCGCGTTGCTGATGCTCAACTGCACTAGGTGGGTGGGCAGGCTTAAATGGGTGAGTTCAACACATACAGTCGCATTGGGCACGCTGTATTTCAAGGCGTTATCGATGAGGTTGCTCAACACCAAATTAAGCAAAATCAAATCGGTTTTGAGCATCGGTATGTCGTGCGCTTGTAAGGTGACCCTGTGGCCTTGGGGGTGGGAGAGGCAAATCTTCTCAATCAAATCTTTCACATCACACCACTCTTGCTTGGCCGTAATGGCTTGCGTGTCAAGTTTGTCCATCAAAACACAGCGCTCTAGCAAGGTTTGCATATCTTTCAAGGAACGCGCAGCGCGTGTGGCGGGTTCATCTGCCACCGATGGGTCACTTAAGGCCAACTGCAACACGGTCATGGGGTTGCGAAGTTGGTGCTCCAGCATCAGCAACAAACGACTTTGTTCTTGCCGCAGGTTTTCACTGTGGGCTAGCTCGGCTTGAAGTTGCAGTTCTTTTTGCTGGATGTGCTGCAAATTGTCGGCTTCAATATGCAGCAGTGATTCAAGGTAGTGGTTGTTGAAAACCATGGCGGTCAGCATGAGTAAAACGCCTTGCACCATCAAGGTGTAAGACATGAACAAATCATCTTCAAGCAAAGGGATTTGCGCTACAAACCAAGCGTAGTAAACCCTAGCAATAACAGACGCCGCATGCAAAAAGGTTAAGAACTGAATCAGGCCCAATTGACTCAACTTAAAGCGAGGATCAAAGCGTTTCATCTCCCATGAAAGCCAAGCAATGCATGTCAAATGGAAAACGCCAATAACGGTTATGCGCGCAGTGAACCATTCGGAGCCAACAGGAAAAACAAATTCAAGCAAAAGACTGAAAACAAAAAGACCTGAACAGCCCCAGAGCACTGTCTTGAAGTTAATAGCATGACGCCAACTGCGCACATTCAATGGCAAAGTGATAAAAACGAAAGACCAAACAATGTCTGCAGCTGTGGAAAAACCCTTGGATACCCAGACCGACAAAAAGAACAAAATGCTAGAGGCGGCCAAAGCCAGCAAGGTGCTCAACCAATAAGGCCCGCTTAAATTCAACATGCGTTTGCCAAGCGGCGGCAAAAAAGTGGCCATCAAACCTAAGCAAATCGCTGTAGAAAGTAAATACAGCAGTTCAAAAGGAAAATAGTTTTGAGTCAAGGAATGGGTCTTGGGATGGTCAAGTAACTTGAGTAAGATGTTTTTTTTACACAAGGGTACACATGATGAAAACAAACATTTTGTCAATCTTATCAATCGGGTTATTGACCACTGGCCTTTCAATGGCTGCAGATCCTGCCGTTAAAAAATCTGACTCAGGTATTTGCCATGAAAAAGGCTCGGCTTCTTATGCCAACACCAAAAAATTCACTGCCTTTTCGTCTATCGATGAATGCGTGAAAAGTGGTGGCAAATTGCCCGCAGGTCAGCCTGCCGCTGCTGCGCCTACAGCACCATTGGTGAAGAAATCGGACTCCGGCATTTGCCATGATGCAAAGAGCCCCAGTTTTGAGCGCACCAAGAAATTCACCGAATTTAAAACCATCGATGAGTGCCTGAAAAGCGGCGGTAAATTGCCCAAGTAAATGGGCAATGGCGCTTTAGCGGGCGTCGGGCAACTCGATTTTCACTTCCAGCACTTCAAGGTTGTCTTGGCGCTCCAAGTTGACCTTGATGTCGGCTGGATTGATATTGACGTATTTGGACAGCACCGCAATCAAATCGCGTTGCAAGTCGGGCAAGTAGTCGGGTTGGTGGGCGCTTTTACCTGAGCGCTCGTGCGCCAAGATGATTTGCAAACGCTCTTTGGCAACGCTGGCGGTTTTTTTCTTTTCGCCAATCAGGAAAGACAAAAACGACATGGCCTTATCTCCGACCAAACACGCGTTGCAGCAAGCCGGGTTTGACGGCTTCGGTAAAGCGCAAAGGTACGTCTTTGCCTAAAAAGCGGTCTATGACATCTTTATAGGCTTCGGCCACATCGCTTTTTTCCAGCAACACCGCAGGCAGGCCTTGGTTGGAGGCTTGCAAAACATCTTCCGATTCGGGAATCACGCCAATCAGAGGAATGCGCAATATGTCTTGTATATCTTCCAAAGACAGCATTTGGCCTTCTTGCACGCGGTTGGGGTTATAGCGGGTGATCAGCAAATGTTCTTTGATGGGTTCTTGGCCTTCAATGGCTCTCAAGGTGCGGCTGCTGAGCATGCCCAAAATACGGTCTGAGTCGCGCACAGATGACACCTCGGGGTTGGTGACCACCAAAGCCTCGTCGGCAAAGTGCATGGCCATCATCGCGCCGGTTTCAATACCCGCAGGTGAATCACACACAATGAAGTCAAAACCCATGGTGGTGAGTTCTTGCAAAACACGCTGAACGCCTTCTTGCGTCAAAGCTTCTTTGTCACGTGTTTGTGAAGCCGCCAGTACATACAAGTTGTCGGAATGCTTGTCCTTGATGAGCGCTTGGTTCAAGGTGGCTTCGCCATTGATGACGTTGACAAAGTCATAAACCACACGCCGCTCGCAACCCATGATGAGGTCTAAGTTACGCAGACCCACATCAAAGTCGATCACCACTGTTTTTTGCCCGCGCAGAGCCAAACCCGACGCAAAGCTGGCACTGGTGGTGGTCTTGCCCACGCCACCCTTACCTGAGGTCACCACGACTATTTTCGTCATCTAAAAAAATCCTTGATTAAATTAAAACACTTGAGTTGACAGTTTTGTCAAAAACAGTGAAGCCAAGAGTTTACAAGGCCAGCATCACCAACTTATCGTTGGCCAGCCAAACCTGTGCAGATTTGCCAGCCACCTCAGGGGGGAGGGCCAAGTCGCTGGTTCGGTAAACCCCAGCAATAGAGAGTAATTCGGCTTCCAAACTGCTGGCAAATATACGCGCCGTGGTGTCGCCTTTGGCGCCTGCTATGGCTTTGCCTCGCAAGGGGGCGTAGACGTGAATATTCCCATCAGCCATGATTTCCGCGCCTGGGTTGACCATGGCCAGCATGATCAAGTCGCGCCCTTTGGCATAAATATGCTGGCCCGAACGCAAAGGCTTGTCCACCACCATGGCGCTGTGGCTGCCAACCACTTCTCGGATCACTTCACGCACCACTTCAACCTCACGCACCACCTCTTGGGTGCTGGCCGCAGTGGGCAAGACTCTGGCCTCGGTGGTGAGGAACAAACCTGCCAAAGTGGCGGCGGCTTCGTGCGCCGCGTTGAGAGGGCGCAAAGCCACGGGGTTCATGCGAAAACTTCGCAAGAGTTGCACCAAAGCGGGCAAGTCCAGCGGACCGGCTTGGTTGTCTAAATGCTGTAAGTCGATGAGCACAGGGTCGTTGTCGAAGAAGTCCGGTGTGTCGCCCAAGCGTGCTTGTAAGTCTTGCGCCAGCAAGCTGACCTCGGCACTTTTCAACACAAAAGACACCAAGGGCAAAGACGCGCTTTTGATCTCAAAAGAGAGTTGGTTGGCGGGGGTTCGGGTACTCATACGCAAGGGACCAAGTAGGGAAGGCACAAATCGGTTTAAGTGCTGACTTTACACGCTCACCCACCCAGCCAAAGCGATGCAACTGAATTCCGTGACAATGATTGACAGTGGATTGGGGAGTTTGAATGGAAACAGCTGTTTGGTTGCTGCTTGCCTATTTTGGGGTGTTGAGCTTGTCGCTGGTGTTTCGCAAGCGCACATTTCGCGGACCTTGGCTGTTTTTATTTCGCGCTTTTTTCCCCAATTGGCAGTTTTTCCATAAAGTAGGTTCTGTTCCACATTTATATATACGTTACCAAGATGCTTTAGGCGCTTGGAGCGAATGGCAGTGGGTTTATCCCCGAAGAACGCGACATTGGGCGGACCTGTTCCATAACCCGCAGGGCAATTTGCTGCTGGCCCAGCAAAACTTGGTGGACCATTTGTCCAGCGACATCAAGGATTTAGGTGAGGGTGCGGATGCGCGCCCCTTGGTGAGTTACCAACTGGTGTGTCGATGGGCCGCATCGGCTGCGCGCTCGCAAGCAGGTCTTGGTCTGTACCAATTTGAATTGCGCTTAGAGCAACCCACCCCGCAAGGTTTCGCTGAGAGTCACACGGTGTTGCGCAGTCCGGAGTTGGCACTGTGAACGGCGACATCTTGGTTCGCTGTCTAGAGGTTTTGTGTGGCTTGAGCTTGCTGATTCAAGTGGCTGAGTACCTGCGAATTGCCAAAAGCAGTGACCCGCATGGCGTGTGGTCTTGGCCAGAGCAGCGAGCCGATATTCCCGCCCATCCTGCATTGTTCAGGCGACTTTTAGATGTGCTGTTTCAACCCACAGCCTACCGAGCCCAGCTGTGGTTGAGGGCGGTTTTGGCGCTGGTTTTGATGATATGTGGCTCCAGTTTGTTGCTGATGTTGGCGCTTTTTGTGGGCACTTTGTTGTTGCTGGTGCGCTGGCGCGGTGCTTTCAATGGCGGCAGCGACTTCATGACTTTGGTGGCTGTGACAGGCATGTTGATTGCCCAAACAGTGGCTGTGTGGGCGGGTCACGGTCTTGGTTGGGCAATGGGTTTGTCGTATATCGCTATCTACACCCTCAGCTCTTATTTTGTATCGGGCTGGATCAAGTTGCTTCAGCCTGAATGGCGCAGTGGGCGGGCGCTCACGGTGTTTCTAGACGGCGGTTTGTACGGACCTTTGCCCCCCAACAGCCTGTTTCGGCGACCCAAAGTGGCTTGTGCGTGCAGCTGGGCCTTTATTTTGTGGGAGGCAGTGTTTCCTTTGGTGTTGCTTCATGCCGAGTGGGCTGTGTTTTTTATCTGTGTGGCTGTGGTTTTTCACTTTTTGGTGTTTTGGTTTTTTGGGTTGAATCGATTTTTTTGGGCCTGGGTGACCAACCTCACCGCGGTTTGGTTCTTTTGTGGCTGGGTAAAGAGTTTTTGGGGGTAAACACCCTGAATTTTGAATACTTTATGATGGATTTATAGGGTTTTTGGGTGTTTTTTTGCTTGGAGCACTCAAGTTCAGGGCCTAGAATGGCGATCCTGTTTCGTTACGGGTCTTTTTCGGGGAATTTTTATGCAATTGATGTGGCTTTCAGGGCCCACAGGTAATGTCAGAACCATCTCCATCACCTTTCGCACGGTGTTGATGAGTTTGGCTATTGCTGCGCTGTTTCTGCTTAGCGCTGGTTTCTTATTGCATTTTGTGGGTTTCAAAATTGCGGTTGAGTACAACCCAGATTTGGCGCGAAGCATTGGCGGCGTGACCACCGAGGCAGAGCAAAAGCGCATGGAGTCGGTTTACCGTGACCATTTGTCGCAGTTGCGTGAGTCCATGCACACCACGGTCAATGAAATTCGACAACTCGAAACCATGAAAAACCGTTTCATGGAAATAGCCACCCCTTCAGTGGTGCGCGACAAAATCAACCGTAAAGACGAAAACAAAGGCGGCCCTTTGATTGCCCCACGGCCTTTTTCTTCGTTTATTCGCCAGCCTTTGGGCATAGAGTTTGACCAAACCTTGCAAGAGTTTTTGCAAACCCAAACAGCGGTATTGGATTTACGCGCCAACTGGGAAAAACAGCTCGAATGGCTGCATTCTTTGCCCACGGCCATGCCGATTCGTGGCGACTACCGCATATCCAGCGGTTTTGGCATTCGAAACGATCCTTTCACCGGTGGCTTGGCCATGCACGAGGGCCTGGATTTCACCGCTCCCTCGGGTACCTTGGTGGTGTCTACCGCTCAAGGCACGGTCACCCGTTCAGCTTGGGACAGCGGCTATGGCAACGTGATTGAGGTTCACCACGCCGAAGGCTTTGCCACCCGCTATGCTCACCTGAGCAAACGCATTGCTCAAGTCGGTGATGTGGTCGAGCGTGGGGGCATCTTGGGTGAGGTTGGCAGTACAGGCCGATCTACAGGTCCCCATTTGCATTACGAAGTATTTAACAAAGACAGGGTCATCAACCCTGCACAAGTCCTGCCTTTAGGATCGAGTTAACCCCTTACCGGAGCCTTCCATGTTTGAAAAACTGCGCGACAAGCCCTTGGCCAGTTCGCAAGAACGTTTTGAAACCCT
>CANLWQ010000029.1 GCA_947494405.1 Comamonadaceae bacterium
ACTCCACTGGACCGCGTGGGCATTTACGTGCCCGGCGGCAAGGCGGCTTATCCGTCCAGCGTGCTGATGAACGCCATTCCCGCCCATGTGGCGGGCGTGGCCGACATCATCATGGTGGTGCCCACGCCCAAGGCAGAAAAAAATCAGCTGGTGCTGGCCGCCGCTTATGTGGCGGGTGTCAGCCGTGTGTTCACCATTGGTGGTGCGCAAGCGGTGGCAGCGCTGGCTTACGGTACCGCCACGGTGCCGGCGGTCGACAAAATCACCGGCCCTGGCAACGCTTATGTGGCGGCTGCCAAGCGGCGCGTGTTTGGCACAGTGGGCATTGACATGATTGCAGGGCCCAGCGAGATTTTGGTCTTGGCCGATGGCTCTACCCCGCCCGAGTGGGTGGCCATGGATTTGTTCAGCCAAGCCGAGCACGACGAGTTGGCGCAAAGCATTTTGTTGTGCCCAGACGCGGCTTACATTGATGCGGTGCAAGCTGCCATCGGCCGCTTGCTGCCCGATATGCCCAGGCGCGACATCATTGCTGCATCCCTCAATGGCCGTGGTGCACTCATACACACCCGCAGCATGCAAGAGGCTTGCGAGATCAGCAACCGTATCGCGCCCGAGCATTTAGAGGTGAGCAGCCGCAACCCGCACGAATGGGAGCCGTTGCTCAAACACGCGGGCGCTATCTTTTTGGGGGCTTACACCAGCGAAAGCTTGGGCGACTATTGCGCAGGTCCCAACCATGTGCTGCCCACCTCAGGCACGGCGCGTTTTTCTTCGCCTTTGGGCGTGTACGACTTTCAAAAGCGCAGCAGCTTGATCGAGGTATCCGAAGCGGGTGCGCAGGTACTGGGTCAAATTGCCTCGGTTCTCGCCTTAGGCGAGGGTTTGCAAGCCCATGCCCGCGCAGCGCAAATGCGACTCAAAAGTAATAATTAAAAGCATATTTATTTCAATAAACTAAATATAAAGTAACATAATACTCTCGATAAATTTTCTTACTGAGGGTATTCATGTCCATTGTCATGCCGAACTTGCCTGTCGGCAAATCGAAGAGCTTTGTTCCTGCCAAACACGACAGTGGCGTACAAACCCAAGACTGGCTGGCGCAAGTGCTGGCATCTGCCGACATCCATTTGAATGGCAGCCGAGCGTGGGACATACAAATCAATCACCCCCAGTTGTTGAATCGCTTGCTTAAGCAAGGCGGTGTGGCTTTGGGTGACAGTTACATGGACGGTTGGTGGGAGTGTCAAGCCATAGACCTCATGCTCGAGCGAGCCATGCATGCGCGTTTACATGAAAAGCTGCAAACCCCAAGGGCTTGGTGGGAGGGCTTCAAGCGTCATCTGCGTCAAAGCGATAACCAGGGTCCGTCGCGGGTGGTGGGCCGCATGCATTACCAAGTGGGTAACCCCGTGTACCAAGCCATGTTCGACCCCCAAATGACCCACAGTTGTGCCTACTGGGTCGAGGGTGCGCAGACCTTGGAAGAGGCGCAATTGGCGAAATTAGAAATGATTTGCCGCAAGTTGCAACTCAAGCCCGGCATGCGGGTCCTAGACCTCGGCTGCGGTTGGGGCAGCTTTATGCGTTATGCCGCTGAGCGTTACGGCGTCACGGTACTGGGCTTGACCCACTCTGAAGAGCAACTCAAATTGGGTCAACAACTTGCGCGTTCACTGCCGGTGCAGTTCGAGCTGAGCGATTACCGCCAATTCAACCCGAACAGCAAATCGCGTTTTGACCGCATTGTCAGCATAGGTTTGTTTGATCAACTGGGACACAATAATTTCTCAGCGTTCTTTCAAACCGCCAAACGCAGCTTAAAGGACGACGGCTGGATGCTGCTGCAAACCCAAGGCAAGCACCCAAGCTCGGGCTTGGTTGATGCGTGGGACAACAAACACATTCACGCGCCAGGCTATGTGCCCCGACTCGACGAGGTGACCCAAGCCAGCGAAGCGCATTTCGTGGTGGAAGATGTGCATAACTTTGGTGCAGACTATGACCGCACTTTGCAGCATTGGCACCAACGTTTCGAGATGGCGTGGCCGCAATTGCGCTTATCCCATGACGAACGTTTTTACCGCATGTGGCGTTTTCATTTGCTCAGCAGCGCAGCGAGTTTTCGCACACGACACAAGCAGATGTGGCAACTGGTGTTGTCGCCCAAGGGCTTGCACAAAGTCTTTCGCAGAAACTATTAATGACTCACTTGCATCACATAGCTCTTGGTGCTGCCCTCAGAGGCATTCACCAACTGCCATAAACGCTGGTGGTAGGCCGCCACACTGGGTCTGTGCGCCACCGACACCAAGGCGCCACCATTGGCCTTGACCATGGCCAATAAGCGTTCGTAAATCACTTTTTCCGTCGCCTCATCCAAAGCGCTGGTGGCTTCATCCGCAAACACCCAAAGCGGTTGCTTCAAAAACACCCGCGCCATGGCCAAGCGCTGCGCTTCACCGCCCGAGAGTTGCTGACTCCATTGACCGACTTTGTCGAGTTGGGTGATGTACTGGGGTAACACCGCCATCATCAAAGCTTGCTGTAAATCGACATCGGTGTAGGCGCCTATTTCACCTGGGTAGCAAAGTGCATCGCGCAGCCGGCCTTCGGGGAAATAAGGCCGTTGGGGCACGAACATGCTGTCGGCAGGCAAGGACACCGCCTCGTAAAGCGACAAGGGCTGACGCTGCCCATCCCAGCCGCGCACATAAGGCCAAATACCGGCCAGCACCCGCAGCAAAGTGGATTTGCCGCTGCCAGAGGGGCCGCGAATCAGCACAGAGTCGCCTGGCCTGACTTCCAGCACCACGTCGTCTAGCAAAACGGTTCTGTCGGGCAAGCTGATGGTGAGCGCAGAGGTCTTGAGCGACAAAGGCGCAACCTGGTTGTCAGCGGGCGCATGCACCATCGCAAAAGAGATGGAACGCATGGTTTCCATTTGATCTAAAAAGCCATGTAAGCGCTGGGTGGTGGCGCTCCATGACGCCAGCCGTGGATAGTTGCTGACCAGCCAGCTCAAGGACTCTTGCACTTGGCCGAATGCCGAAGAAATTTGCATCAACTCGCCCAGCTGTATGCTGCCGCTGAAATAACGCGGGGCGGCTACCAACATGGGAAACACCACCGCCGCTTGACCATAGGCCGAGCTGAACCAGGTGAAGCGCTTTTGCACCTTGAGCAGATTTAAAAAATTGTCCACCACGCTGGTAAAACGCTTTTGCAAAGACACCCGCTCAAACTCAGCGCCCTTGTCCAGCGCAATCGCTTCGCTGTACTCGCGCACACGCATCAGGTGGTGACGAAAATTGGCTTCCAAGCGCTGTTGGGCAAAATTCAGCGGCGACATAGAGCGGCCTAAATAGTGGCCTATCAAACTGCCGAATATGGCGTAGAGCAGAGCCATCCACACCATAAACCCAGGAATGGTGAACACATAGTCTTGGTAGTGGAAATCAAAACTGCCCGACAACATCCACAAAATACCGACAAAGCTGCCAAGCGTGACCACCGCGTCCAGCAAGCCCAGACTCAAGCCCACGGTGTCAGAGGTAAACATTTGAATGTCTTCTTGAATGCGCTGATCGGGGTTGTCCGATGGCGGCGCGCCGTCGCCCAGATTGGAGAACTGGCGCAACTCCAGTTGGTAAAAAATATTGTGGGTGGTCCAGCGCTGCAAAAAGTCTTTGGTCATCCAAGCGCGCCAGCGAATTTCCAGCAACTGCGTGAGGTAAAACCTATAGACCGCGACCACAATGAAGGCGCCCGCCAGCATGGCGAACACTTGCAACTGCTGCCAAAACACCTCGGCATCACGGTTTTGCAAGGCGTCATAAAAAACCCGGTTCCAGTCATTGAGCAAAACCAAGACATAAACCATGCCCAAATTCAGGCCTATACAGGCCAGCAACAAAAACCTGGCTCGCCAGCGTTCTTGCGAGCGGAAATACGGCAACGACAATTGCCAGACGTTGCTTAAATGGGTGAGGACTTTGCGCCACATCTGGCGCGCAGGGGTGAACAGGCTCATCTAATCTTTTTCATTAACAAGAGGCGTATTTTGCACTCCGCTGGCCACATGCCCCGCCGGCACATGGCGCGCCGCAGATTCAATATGGCCGGTTTGGTCATCAAAGAAAAAATCGGGCTCGAATTCGCGCAAAAACTCACCCTTGGCCAAGCCGCCCAAAAACATGGCTTCATCCACCTGAATATTCCATTGCATCAGCGTGCGTATGGCGCGCTCGTGTGCGGGCGCGCTGCGCGCAGTCACCAGCGCTGTGCGTATGCCCATGTGCGGCGTGCCTTCGGTTTGCAAACGGTGCAAAGCCGCCAACAGCGGCTTGAAGGGGCCGGCCGACAAGGGCTGCCAAGCTTTGTCTTTCTCGTGTTGTTGAAAAGCGGTCAAGCCTTGCGACTGAAACACCCGCTCGGCCTCGTCGCTGAACAGCACCGCGTCGCCGTCAAATGCGATGCGCACTTCATGCGGATGCGCCTCAGACGCGTGCGCCGAATGCGGGTAGACCTGCGCGGCGGGCACACCGGCGTCAAGAGCAGCGCGCACATCCTTTAAGTGGGTGGACAAAAACAAATTGGCGTTGAGCGGCTTTAAATAGCGCCACGGCGGTTGGCCTCGTGTGAAACTGCCGCGTTGAATGTCCAAGCCGTAGTGCTGGGCCGAGCGAAACACCCGCATACCACTGACCGGGTCGTTGCGCGAAAGAATGACCACCTCCACGCGTTGTGCCTCGGGCGTGTTGAACGCCAACAGCTTTTGCACCAGTGAGAAGGCTACGCCCGGCTTGGCAGGGGTTTCCAAGCGCTGCAACTGCAAGTCCATGTAAGCGCGGTCGTCCGTTTGCTCGAACACAAGGTTCTCTTCTTCGAAGTCGAACAAGGCGCGCGAAGAAATGGCCACCACCAATTTGCCGTCAAGACTTGCCATGGCCGTGCCCCTTATTGAACGAACTGGTTGAGTTCGATGATGGGCAACATCACCGCCAACACAATCAACATGACCACCAAACCCATGGTCACAATCAACAGAGGTTCTAACACGGTGGCCAATTGCATGGCGCGGCGTTGCACCTCTTCGCCCAAATGCTCGGCAGCATGGCTCAACATTTGCGGCAACTGGCCGGTTTGTTCACCCAAACGGGCAAACATGGACAACACCCCAGGCAGGCGTTTGTTTTGCGCCAAGGCGCTGGCCAGTGGCGCGCCCTCGCGCACTAAATCAATGGCTTGCATGGCGTGCTCGCGCAGCGCCATATTGGAGAGGGTATGCGCTGCGGTTTGCAAGGCTTTCAAAATCGGCACACCCGCACCCACCAACAGCGCCAAGGTGCTGGCAAAACGCGCCGCGTTATAGCCCAGGCTTAAGCGCCCCAGCAAGGGCAGCTTGAGCCAAGCTTGGTCATACGCCAAGCGAAAAGCGGTTTGGCGCAGCAATACCCGCAACACCACAAAGCCTGCGATCAGCAGTACCAAGCCGGCCAGCCAAGTCGCTTGCACCACTTCGCTGATGAACAGCATGGCGACCGTGAGGGCAGGCAAGCTGCGTTGGGTGCTGGTGAAGACTTGCGCGACTTGCGGCACCACATAGGCCAGCAAAAACAGCACGATCAGCAAAGCCACACCGCTGACAATCGCGGGGTAGAGGGAGGCCGCCAGCAATTTGCTGCGCATGGCGTGTGCACTTTCTTGGTCTTTGGCCAGTTGCAACAGCACCGAACCTAAGCGTCCGCTTTGCTCACCAGCTTCTATGACGGCGGTATACAAATTGTCGAACTCACGCGGGTGCTGCGCCAAGGCTTGGGCCAGTGGTGCGCCTGCATTCACTTCGGCGCGCACTTGCGCCACCAAGTCGCGCTGCGCAGGCGTGGGGGCTTCATCGCTCAAAGCACTCAAAGCCCGCTCCAATGGCAAACCCGCGCCCACCAAGCTGGCGAGTTGGCGGGTCCACACCACCAAGTCGGTGCGGCTGAATGCCCGTGCTTGCCACAGCACCACATCGCCCGCAGCACGGGGTTTTTCTTGCGCCATCAAGTCCAGCTTCAAAGGAATGAGCGACTGGGCGCGCAACTGGGTTTTCGCCGCCCGTTCGGAGTCGGCTTCTATCACGCCATGTTCGGTGGCGCCGCTTTCGGTGATGGCTTCGTAGGTGTAGGCGGGCATGGCTACTTACTCGCGGGTGACTCGTAACAGCTCTTGCGCCGAAGTGATGCCTTGCGCCACCAAGCGCTCGCCATCCTCGCGCATGGAAATCATGCCTTGGCGCTTGGCCGCAGACAACAACTCGGCTTCGCTGGCGCGGTCGTGGATAAGGCCGCGCAGCGCCTCATCGGTGCTGAGTAATTCAAAAATGCCGGTGCGGCCTAAGAAGCCGGTTTGGCCGCAAGCCACACAACCCGCGCCTTGGCAACTGGGGCAGAGCTTGCGCACCAAGCGTTGCGCCAGCACACCCAAAAGGGACGAGCTGAGCAAGAAAGGCTCTATGCCCATATCGCTCAAACGGGTGACGGCGCTGACCGCGTCATTGGTGTGCAAGGTGGCCAGCACCAAGTGGCCAGTGAGGGAAGCTTGAATGGCGATTTGCGCGGTTTCTTTGTCGCGTATTTCGCCAATCATGATGATGTCGGGGTCTTGCCGCAGGATAGCTCGCAGCGCTTTGGCAAAGTCAAGGTCAATTTTCGGATTGACCTGGGTTTGGCCAATGCCACTCAACTCGTATTCGATGGGGTCTTCCACGGTCATGATGTTGAAATGCGCTGCATCGAGTTGCTGCAAAGCGGCGTAAAGCGTGGTGGTTTTACCCGAACCGGTGGGGCCAGTGACCAACACAATGCCATGGGGTTGGGCGATGAGTTGCTCGAAGCGCTGCAAGGTAGGCCCTTGCATGCCCACCGCCGCCAGCGTCAAGCGGCTTTGCGATTTGTCTAGCAAGCGCAGCACAGCGCGTTCGCCATGCGCGCCCGGCAAGGTGGACACCCGCACATCGATGGCGCGTTGCCCCAGTCGCAAAGAAATGCGCCCGTCTTGCGGCAAACGTTTTTCGGCAATGTCCAAATCCGCCATGATTTTCAAGCGTGAAATCAAAGCTGCATGCAAGGCGCGGTTGGGTTGCACCACTTCGCGCAGCGTGCCGTCTATGCGAAAGCGTACGCTACTGTGTCGCTCGTAGGGCTCAATATGGATATCGCTGGCGCCGTCTTTGGCGGCTTGCATCAACAAGGCGTTGAGCATGCGGATGATGGGCGCGTCGGCCGAGGCTTCCAGCAAGTCTTCCACTGCCGGCAGCTCTTGCATCATGCGCGCCAAGTCGGCTTCGCCTTCTACTTCACTCATGACCATGGCGGCACTCGACTCGGCACCGGCGTAACTGGCGCTGATGCGCTGGGCCAAGCTGGGCGCGTCAAGTTGCTGGAAATGATCGACCGCATACAAGCGCAAAACCTCGCTCCACGCGCCCGCTGCCGGCTGTTCGTGGTGCCACAGCGTGAGGCCACGCTCGTCGTCCTCGATGAGCAGTTGGTGGGTGCGCGCAAACGCGTAGGGCAGGGGGTGGCGCATGGGTTTAAGGCTGGCTGGGTAAGGGTGGCAGCGTCAGGTCGTTGGGGATAGGCAGCACGCCAGTGGGTTCTTTGCCGGCTTCTTTTTGCAGGCCTTGCATGAATTGGTAGCGACCATTGGAGAGCACCTCGGTACTGGTGTCATCACGCACCACCACGGGACGCAAAAACACCATCAAATTGGTTTTGCTGCGGCTGCGGGTTTCGTTGCGAAACAAAGCGCCAAAAAACGGCACGTCGCCCAAGCCGGGTACTTGTTGGCGGCTGTCTTGGTAGGTATCGGACAGCAAGCCGCCCAGCACCACCACCGTGCCGTCTTCCACCAAAATATTGGATTCAATAGAGCGCTTGTTGGTGATCAAACCATCGGTGAGCTTTTTCGAGGTGTCCACGCTAGACACCTCTTGGAAGATGGTCAGCTTGACCATGCCGGTGTCGCTGATTTGCGGCTTGACTTTGAGCGTCAAGCCCACGTCTTTGCGCTCTACCGTTTGAAACGGATTGACCGCGCCATTGCTGCTGTTGTTGTTGGTGTATTGGCCAGTCACAAAGGGCACGTTTTGGCCCACCACAATCTTGGCCTCTTCGTTATCCAAGGTGAGCAAAGACGGACGCGACAAGATGTTGCTGCCACCGTTGGTTTGCAAAAAGTTGGCCAGCGACGTCATGATGTATTTGCCGTTGATATTGCGTGCTGTTCCAAAGTTCAGGCCTTGGCCAGGCAGGGCTTTACCATCAGCGCCGTTGATGGCGAGGTTGAGCAAATTGCTGGTGGCGAAATTGGTGCCCAAAATACCCACGGTGCTGTTGGCGCCGCCCACCAGGTTTTGCCACTGAATACCAAACTGCGATTCTTTGGCGGAATCCACTTCCACAATCAGGCTCTCCACCAGCACTTGGGCGCGGCGTTGGTCCAGTGAGTCAATCACAGCGCGCAACTGGCGGTATTGCGGCTCGGGCGCGGTGATGATCAGCGAATTGGTGGCTGCATCTGCTTGGATTTGTCCGCCGGTGCTGGGCAGGTTGAGCGTGGCGCCGCCTCCTCCCAAGGTAGTGCCTGCTGTGGCCGCTGGTGCGGGTGCTGCCCCAGGCGTTGCGCCGCCTGTGCCTGTGCCTGCAATGGCGGCGCGCAAGGTGTTAGCCAGCTTGGTGGCGTCGGCATTTTTCAAATACACCACATGGATGTTGCCGCTGGCCAGTTCGCTGCCAGCGCGGTCGAGTTTTTCCACCAAGCTGCGTATCTGCGCTTGTTTGGCGGGGTTGGCCGATCTGATGATGATGGCGTTGCTGCGGCTCTCAGCCAAGATGGTGGTTTTGTAGCCGGTATCGGTTTGCCCTTGCCCGGCGGCGGCTGCGCTGGTGCCGCCCGAAGCGCTACCGTCGACCAAACGGTTGAGCAAAGCCACCATGTCGTTGGCTATGGCGTGTTGCAGGGGAATCACTTCTACATCGGTGGCATTGGCCACATCCAGCGAAGCAATGATGCGCCCCAGGCGTTGCAAGTTGTCGGCGTAATCGGTGATGACCAAGGCGTTTGAGCCTGGCGTGACATTGATGGTGTTGTTTGGGCTGATAAGAGGGCGCAGCACCGCCACCAAGTTGTTGGCGTTTTCATGCGTGAGCTTGAAAATCTGCGTCATCACTTGGGCGTTGTTGGGCGCAGTGCCGGCCGGCACCACCGCCACTTGCCCGCCTTGCAGCTTGGCCTCGGCTTCGGGCAATATTTTGTAAAGGCCTTGGGTTTCAATCATGGCAAAGCCTTGCAAACGCAGCACCGCCAAAAATTGGTTCCACGCCACGTCGGCGGCCACCGGTTTGTCGGTGCTCAAATTGATGGTGCCTTTGACGCGCGGGTCCACCACCAAGTTGCGCTTGGTGAGCGAGGCCAAAGCCCGCGCCACCGATTCGATATCGGCGTTGACAAAATTCAGTGTGATGGGCGCGCCCGGGCGCGTGGTTTGCGCCATAGCCACAGGGGTGACGGCCAGCATGGCGCTCAGTGCCAGCGTGCTCAGGGTAAATCGTTTCAAGTTTTTCATGGTCATCCCCATCGCAATACGGTTGTGTTTCCTTGCCTTTGACCCAGCACGCCCAGCAAGTTGGCCAAGGCCACCTCACTGCCGGTCTGGGCTTGGGCCATGCCCTCGAAATGCAAACCATTGGCGCGCCAGCCGCCTTTGCCACTCAATTGCAGCTGTCCACTCAAGGTAGAGAGTTGAAACTGCGGTGTGGCGCCGCCTTGCAGGTTCAAGGCATAGCTGCCCAAAGGCCGCAGCGTGGATAAGCGCGAGCTCACCGACAGCAGTTGCAGCTGCGCTTGTCCAAGCAGTTGCCCGCCTTGTGCGCTCCATTGCCAGCGCAGGTCTTGGGTGCTCAAACGGGCTTGACCTTCCAGCGCCATGGTGTTCCAAGGCGCGCCCAAGCCAACCAACCAAGCCAGCGGCCAATCGCTGGTGGCGTTGCCCAAGGCCAGCGTCGCGCCGCCCCACTGCGGCCGCAGCCAAATAGTCAAAGCTTGGGCCGCGCAACACGGCAGTTCAAGCTCGACGCGCAGACTGGCGTCAGCTTGCGGTTGAATACGCCAGCTCAGGCGTTGGGGCAAGGCCAAGGCGTCCACACCTTCAGCGCCACTGGCCAACACCCATTGGGCGCTGCCACGCCACACAGTGCCTTGCGCTTGGCGAAACTGCAGCTTGTGGTGGCTCAAACTTTGTACTGCGCTTGCCAACCATGCGGCCGGCGCTTGCCAGACCAAGCCGACCAATGCGCCCATCAACAACCCCCGTGTGGCCCAAGCCCGGTAGATCATGGCGTGCCTTCTGGCAAAGCCCACACCCATTGGCCGTTCCACAGTTCGCCTTGGCGTTGCAAATGGGTTTCCAGCACCACCGCCTGCGCTTGGTTTCGCGCTTGCGCCCAGGCCTTCACCACAGCTTGCGGGCCCAGGCCTTTGAAGTCCACCGTCATGCGCAGTGCTTGGCGGCTGCATTTCACTTTGTCACCCAAACCCGCACACAGGCTTAGCAGGGCTTGGGTAGATGTTTCGGTGCTGATTCGGGGTTGGGCTTGCATTTGCTTGGCTTGTTGCTGCAAAGCCAGCATATCCGCGTGTTGTTGCGCCAGCGTGTCCAACTGGGTTTGGCTGTCACGCCACACCTGCCAAGCCGGCGCCACAGCGATTTGCCACAGCGCAACCACCACCAGAAAACCCAGCGCCAAGTGAATGGCTTGCTGTTCGCGTGGGCTGCGCTGGTTGATAAAGTTTTGCCAAGCTTGCACTGCTTTCATGGGGCCCCCTTGGCTTGCAACATCGCTTGGCTGGCTTGCACCTCAAAGCGGTAACGCGTGTCGCTGGCATAGGTTTGGCGCAAAGCTTCCAAGGCCTCGGGTTTCAAACCCGTCAGGCGCAAGGCGCCGCCCCGGTAATCAATTTGGCTGGGCACTGCGCCAGCAGGCCACGAACCAGACAAAGCTTGCAGCATCTCGTCCACATCGCTGTCTTGGGCTTGGGCGCTGTTTTTTTGCAAAGCCTGCACCTCGCGGCGCATTTGGGTGGGCGCATCAATCACCAGCTTGACTTTGGGAAAGGTGCTGGTGAGTATCTGTTGCAGGTTTTGGCGTTGCTGAGCAACTTCAGCCTGCACCCGCCAAGCCCAGAGGTTCAGCCCCAATAAATTGACCAGCAGCAGCAACATCACGCCACGCCGAGTGGCCTGCCAAGCAGCATCGAAGCGCAAGCTTCGCCAAGCCGCTTGCAGCCAACGCCAGCCGCGCAATCCACGGCTTTGCGCCCATTCGCCTTGCGCCAAATCCCAGTCATTGCCGCTGGCTTGCAACCAACGTTGTGGCGGCGCTTGAAGCAAGGCCTGCACATCGCTCAATCCAGCTGCGGCATCGGCCACCGAGGGTTCGGCCCACAAGGTTTTGTTGGAGACAGGCTCCCAAGCCGCCAGTGCCGTGGCTTGGGGCAAGCGCCACACGCTGTCATGTCGGCACAGCAAGGCTTGTACTTTGGCGCCGTCATTGAGCACATACAACTGCGCATCGTCTGGCTTGGAAGAAGGGCAGACCTCGGGGGCCAAGTGTTGGATACGCAGACCTGCTGCCACCAGTGGAGCCAAGGCGGTTCGCAACCAGTCTTTGGCGCAGGCCGCCACCATGGCTTGACCACCTTGGCGCAAACTGTTACTGGCCAGTGGTGACAAAACCAAATGCAATTCGCTGGGGTCTTGCAAACAACTGTCTTCAAGCAAACTGCCCAGCACAGCCTGCGCTCTTTGGCCGACTTTGGGCGGCAAGCTCACCGAATGCCAAGCCAGCACCTGCCAAGGCACGATAGCCACCACTTCCGTGCCCAAGCGGGGCAAGTCTTTGGCCAAGGCCTGTCCACTGCGAGAGACGCTGCGCCCATCGACGCTGTCGACATACTCAAACAAGGCCGTGGGCTGGGGACTGAGGTAAACAATTAGCATGGTGGAGGGATTGTAGAGAGGCACCCTGGCTCGGCGCGTAAACCGCGCTGTTCACGCCAAATGGTTTTGCTGTCTTTGCCGTCACGCTGAATCAGAGATTTTTGCAATTGGTAGACCTGACCATGGCGCAACTGCCCTGTCACCTCAAAAAATCGGGTGTTCACCGTGTGTTGGCTGTCGTTGATGTTATCGGCGGCTTGGCCCATGCGGGTGCGTACCGCTTCCAAGTTGTCAAAAGGCTGGCTGGCGCG
>CANLWQ010000030.1 GCA_947494405.1 Comamonadaceae bacterium
ATTTGTTGGTAAGGTGCTTTTTGTCGTTCTTGAACTTCTCTACGGTTAAGTCTAAATTTATAACCGGAGACGATGCAGCAAGTGCAGCGTTATCAAAAGAGATCAAGTCATGAATATGACTGATGAGGCTAGCTGTTCTGTTAAGGCCCGTTGCCGACAACCATCCTCTTTTTTGGGCAAATTCAACTGCGACCTTCATCCCAATTCCTACCGCAATCCCGTGTGACACCCCGAAATCAGTACCGGCCTCAATTGCATGACCAAAAGTATGACCAAAATTGAGAAGCAGCCGCTCCTTTTGATCGAATTCATCGGTTTCAATGAACCACTTTTTAGTTTTCAATGCCCGAACAATGATGGCTTGTATATTGTTCCTGGACGTTCGCGCATCAGGGGCATCGCAGAGGTAAGCTTGGAAGTCTTCGAAGCCTTTGGCGTAGCAAATTTTTGCTGCTTCGAATAAGCCACCTACAATTTTTTCAGAATCCATGCTGTCGACAAAATCAATATCGACCAACACCTCTTTAGGTGGGTAAAAATTGCCAACAAGGTTTTTGTAGCCCAAAACATTGATAGAAGATTTTCCACCGATACAAGAATCGGCCATACTCAGTAAGGTAGATGGCATATATGTCCACTGAATTCCCCGCATATAGATGGATGCAGAAAATGTGGCTATATCCTGAATAACGCCGCCACCCAAAACAACCAGATGCGTAGAACGATTAGCACCTAATTCACGTAACTTGAGAATAACTTCAGCCATGTATTCCAAGGCTTTGTTGTTCTCTGAAGCATTGATCAATATGCGCCTGCCAACTGGAATTGACAAAAGGGATTCGAAATAGTCATCTACCAAGAAAATAGCATCAGGATTGTCAATGATGACTTGCTGAAGTAAATCGTGTCCAACAATTACCCTGTAACTGCCGCTCGAGGCTGATACTTCAAATGATTCTTGCATAAGAAAATCCTCTGTCAGCGGCCACAAACTGCCCAGTGATACCCGTATTTTCCTGAGAACACAAAAAACCTACGAGTTGGCAAACATCATTGAGGCTAGGGAGGCTGCCAATTGGGGTCATACCCAGCAAGCTATGGATCTGTTCGCTACTGAGATTGGCTCGGGTCATAGGCGTATCTAGCGCGCCAGGCAAGACTGCGTTTACAAGATACCCAGAACGCCCAAGATCCACAACAAGTGACTGCACAAGACCCTGCAAAGCGGATTTCGTGGTGCAGTAAGACAGTTTGTTCTGCCGGGCTAAGTTTTGCCAAATTGAACTGATGATGCAAAGGCGAGCTACCGAAGCAAGCAAATTGTGCTGCAACAATAATTGAAGGGCAACGAGAATATAAGTCACGTTGGCCGCATACAAAGCCTCGTGAAGCTTTAAATCAAAAGTGTGGATGTCATCACTGCAATTTGCACCCTGGGCCCAAACAACTGCATTGAACTGCTGGGAGTTTTTAGGAATAGGAAAAACACCATCACAACTCTTTGGGTCCCATGAAAGCCAGACAGCCCCTGAAAGTGATTCGTTGGGAGTCACTCCAGTGCGACTGACGGCTGTCACCCAGTAATCTTTATCCAAAAAGCTTTTGCATAAAGCCTGACCAATTGCGCCTGACGCACCAAAAATAATGACAGTCTGTTTGGACAAAATGAAATTAAAAATTAAATTAAGCTTAAAGACCGCGCTCGTATATGACCTTCTTCATCTCGGGATTTTTGGCATACGGTGTATCCAAAAGATCGATGTTCAAAGGATTATCTTTTTTGCAATCCTCAAGCATGCGGTGGCCAAATTTTCCAAGCATTAGCTCGCGACTTGATATTTGCCCCTTTTGCAAAGGAATGGACAGATACACATCTTCTTTGGTCAAAAGTTGGCCTTTGACAAGGTCGTGTTTGGCATAGACGCCCCTGATATAAGAGTCTAGGTATGCAGTCTCGCGTGCAAGAGGAGCTCTACGTTGCGCCCCCGTATTTCCACACATTTCCTTCGCCTTGTGCCAAGCTTTGAACCATGTATCTATTTGGTGAGGCAGGGACGAATAAGTGGCTACCTTGAATCCATCGGTGTCAATGTCTATATGTCGCTCAAATGTGCGAGCCCCTTTTGCAAAAGCAATTTGCACTGACGCAGTCCAGTCATGGTATTCATGGCAGGAATAACCAATCACGTGATTTGGGTAACGCTGGCGAAGAAAATCAATTTGATTGAGTTCAGCCTCTGAATCCTCATGAGGGTAGGCCGCAACGCAATGATTGAGTGCAAGTGGAATATTTCTGTTCTCAAAAAAAGTGACTAAATCATCATTATCTTTCTGTGACAAACCACCCAGTGACACGATAACAGGCTTACGGGTTGTTGCAATCTTTTCAAGCAGTAACCAGTCGTTGTTATCAGCACTTGCAACCTTGATAATCGGCATATTGAACTCAACACACCAGTCAACAGATTTTTCATCAAATGGCGTTGCCATAGGAATACAACCGCTGCGAACAATTGCCTCAACCAAAGTAGCAAACTCGCCTTTTGAAAGCTTGGTGTCATTTACCCGCTTGACATATCTGATGTCTTCCCTACCGACAAAATCTTTATGTACAAAATTATCCAGATCTCTAAACTGAAGCTTAATTGCTGCGCGCACATTATTAAAACGAACAATTTTTGAATACTGGTCTATTATGTTTAATCCGCGCTCCAAATTACCCTGATGGTTACTAGCCATTTCAAGAACGAACAGGTCATCGAAAATATTTGCATTCATAAATCTCTCATCATCCATTGGTGAAGTTTAAAGAAAAAAGTATTTAACTCTGCGGTAATTTTATCAATTATTCTTACAGAAATTGTTGATTTGGTTCAGGGTCAATTCGCGCATGTCTTCACCTGCAAGATATGCGCGATGCCACACAATAATATTTTTTATTGCCAGTTCAATATCAAGCCGCGGATGCCAGCCAAGACGCGCTTTTGCCTTGGAGCAATCAAGCTTTAAGTAATGGGCCTCGTGTGGATGCTCTTGGCCGTCCAACACCCAAGATGCACCATTTCCCCACTGTTCAGTCATTTTTTCCACTATCCAACTTACAGGCTTGGCGTCTTCTTCGTTAGGTCCAAAATTCCATCCTTCTGCGAACTCAGTACCGGTTTCATGTAATTTTTCAGCCAGCATCAAGTAGCCCATTAAAGGCTCTAAAACATGCTGCCAAGGTCTAACGGCATGCGGATTGCGAATCTCGACTGGCTGACTGGCTTCTACCGATCGCAGAATGTCGGGAACCAAGCGGTTGGCAGCCCAGTCCCCTCCACCAATCACATTGCCAGCCCGCGCGGATGCTATTGCTACGCCATGCTTTTCATAAGTAGCTGAATTGAAATAGGACGAGCGATAGGCAGATACAACCAATTCAGCGCAACCCTTACTATTGCTGTACGGGTCATAACCACCCATAGGCTCGTTTTCACGATAGCCCCACACCCACTCTTTGTTTTCATAACATTTATCGCTGGTCACAATGACTACTGAGCGAACCGTATCCGCTGCCCGCACTGCTTCTAATAAATGAACAGTTCCCATGACATTGGTGGAATACGTTTCAACAGGATGATCGTAGGAATAGCGCACAATGGGTTGCGCCGCCATGTGAATAACCACATCAGGGCGCGCGTCCTTGATAGCACGCATCAAAGACTCACCTTCACGAATATCGCCAATAAGGGAGGTCATGCCATGCGCAACATTTGCGACTTTAAATAAACCAGGATCGGTTGCTGGTTCAAGTGAAAAGCCAGTTAGTTCGGCACCCAAACTCTGTAACCATAAGGACAACCACCCACCCTTGAATCCAGTGTGCCCGGTCATAAAGACCTTGCGCCCGCGCCAAAAAGAGGCGTTCATGTCCACAACTTCCAAGGAGCTTTGCCAGAATCCCACAGATTTTCTAAATGGTTCTTATCACGAAGCGTATCCATGGGCTGCCAAAAACCATGATGAAGATAGGCTTGAAGCTGATCAGTACGCGCCAATTCTTCCAGAGGCTTTCGCTCCCAGATGCACTCATCGCCCTGAATCAAGCCAAGCACTTTGGGGGAAAGAACAAAGAAACCACCATTGATCCAACCGCCATCCCCCTCGGGTTTTTCTAAGAAGCTACGCACCGAGGACCCCTCAAGTCCCAAAGCACCGAATCGACCTGGCGGTTGGGTTGCCGTCATGGTTGCCAAGCGGCCGTGCGCCTTATGGAATTCAATAGTTTCCTTGATGTTGATGTCGCCAACGCCATCTCCATAGGTCATGCAAAAGTCTTCGTCGCCAAGATACTCTGCAACCCGCTTGAGTCGACCACCTGTTTGAGTTGTATCGCCTGTGTCAACCAGTGTCACACGCCAAGGTTCAGCCTTTTGACGGTGAACCTGCATTGTGTTGGCAGCCATGTCAAAGGTTACATCCGACATATGAAGAAAATAATTAGCGAAGTATTCTTTGATGACGTAACCTTTGTATCCACAGCAAATAACAAAGTCGTTAACGCCATGAGAGGCATAAATTTTCATGAGGTGCCAGAGTATTGGCCTGCCTCCTATTTCAATCATAGGCTTGGGTTTGACCGCAGTTTCTTCGCTAATTCGCGTTCCCAAGCCCCCGGCAAGAATGACAGCTTTCATTTCAAAAAATCCACTTTAAAAAAACCACCCACTTTGCATGCTGAAGGAAGTACTACAAATCAGTGAACCAAAACAAAAAGCTACCGCAACACCAGTTTCTGAAAGCTTGTCACTCATCTACACTTTGTTTAAATTCTAACATTTCAACAAGCCTGCTAACTGCAGATGCACTCGCAGTTAAAGTCACAACTTATGGAAAACATTGATGTCATGGTTTTGCGCACATTGCGCAACTGGCGCCAAGCAGGCCAACGTGCACTGCTGGCCACTGTCGTTCGCACTTGGGGCTCTTCTCCCCGCCCCATAGGCTCCATCATGGCGCTGTGTGAAACAGGCGCGGTGGTGGGCTCGGTCTCAGGTGGTTGTATCGAAGACGACTTGATTTATCGCTTCACGCAGGCCTATGCCACTGGGCAAAGCACGGGGGAAACATCGGTGATTCCCAGCGGTGCACCGCAGCGCGTGAAGTACGGCATCACTGCCGATGAAGCGCACCGCTTTGGCTTACCCTGCGGGGGAACACTGGAGCTGCTTTTGGAGTTCGATCCAGATGCGCAAGGTTTGGATAGCTTGGTGCAGTCGTTAGAACAAGGCCAGCTGATGCAGCGCAGCACCGTGTTGGCCTCCGGTGCGGTGAGTTTGCAAAACAGTGAAACACCTACCGAGCTCTTTATAGACGACGACAAACTTATCAACACGTTTGGCCCCGAATACCGCATGCTGCTCATAGGTGCGGGTCAACTGACCGAGTACCTGGCCACCATGGCGCTTTTCAATGGCTTTGCCGTCACCGTGTGCGACCCTCGCGACGAGTACAGCGGCGCTTGGTCTGTGCCCAACGTCGCTCTCACGCGTGAAATGCCCGATGACGTGGTGCACAGTTTTCGCCCCGACAGGCGCAGTTGCGTGATTGCCTTGACCCACGACCCCAAGCTGGACGACTTGGCGTTACTCGAAGCCTTGGACACCGATGCGTTTTATGTGGGCGCCATAGGTTCTAGGCGCAACAACGAAGCGCGGCATCAACGCATGATCGAGCATCTTGATAAAACCGAAGAAGAACTCAAACGTTTGCGTGGCCCCATTGGTATTTACATTGGCAGCAAAACACCCGCGGAAATTGCGGTCAGCATCATGGCCGAAGTGTTGGCTGTGAAAAACAATGTGCCCCTGCCCCGCGACATGGATGTGGCGCACGCCAAAAACACCCAAGAAATTGCTCACAACGACCCAGGTGTGTTGGTGTGCGGAATTCGAAATTGATTCAACTCAATTGAGCAGATGGTTGCGAAGACCACTGCCCGCGCTTATCCTGCAACACCACGCCCACACCCCAAGCCTTTGCCATGCGCTTAACCGCTTGGGGCGGGCACATGAAGAACACCTTGGTCAAAGCGTCGGCCATAGTGCATGAAGGGGCGATGACGCTGACAGAGGACCAATGGGTGGGTGAGTCGCCGGTGTGCGGATTCAAAATATGGTGATGCCTATGGTCTGCACTGAACACAGTGTGTGCGTCGGATGATGTGGCAGTGGCCAACCCTTGTGGATGAATGACTGGTGGCGCCACTGTTGAGGCAACAGAAGGCTCAACTGCAAAACGCCAGTCTTCTCCTTTGGCAGATTTACCCAGTAATGCGGTCTCACCCGTGTCAATCAAGGCATGCTGCACGCCATGCGACTGCAACACCGCACGCACCTTATCTGCCGCATAGCCTTGGGCAATGCCATTCAAAGACACTCCCATGCCTTTTACATGTAAACGCACAACATCTGCAGACACAGTCATGGCCTGCCAATTCACCAAAGAACGCGCTTGCGAAAGCGCCTTAAAAGAAGGCAAAGTTTGAGATTGCGCATGCAATAACCATAAGTTCCATAAAGGTTGCATGGTCACATCAAACGCGCCCGCGCTGCGGCGTGACACATATTGCGCCAGTGTCAACACCGACAGCAAGTGTGCATCAGGTTTGCGCAGTTCTCCTACGCGGTTCAAATGACAAAGCGCAGAATCTGGATCAAACAAACTCATTTGCTTTTCAACAGAACGAATGGCTTTGACCGATGCATCCAAGGCCTCGCTCAGCTTGCTGGCATCGGTGTGCGCGGCTTTGAGCCAAAGCGTGGTGCCAAAGCCCACCAAGCTACGCTCCTGCCAAACCAAGTATTCACGCGCCGCTGCATGCACACCGAGGCCATGGCCCAAGCCCAAACCCATGCCAAGTTGCAATAACTGTCTGCGCTGCATCATGCCGACACCTTTTGTTTAATGGGAATGAATCGATCGCCAATTTTGCGATGCTGTATCAAAGGCAAGCACTTTTGATCGTCTTGGTAAATGGACACGCAATCCAAACACTGAAAGCATTCCGCATAGTTGATGTCGCCGGTTTTCTCTATGGCTTGGTATTCACAACGGTGGCGGCAAGTTTGGCAAGGTGTGCCGCAGGCCTCTCGCCTAGGTATCCACGACCAACGTTGCAACACATTCACTGCAGCCAGCGCCGCCCCCAAGGGGCATATATAGCGGCAATAACCGCGGTAAACCACCACACTCAAAATTAAACAAAACGCCGCCCAAGCAACATATGGCCAGTCCCGCTCAAAATACATGCTGATGGCGGTCTTAAACGGCTCAACCTCCAAAGCCAGCTCAGCAAACGAGGGCGATGCATACAAAGATCCCATAACCACGGCCAGCACCCCATACTTGATCCATTTCAGTTTGGCATCTAACGCCGTTTTCAATCGGCGCTGACGCACGCCCACCGCGTTAGCCAACAGGCTGATCAACTCTTGCAATGCCCCAAAAGGACACAGCCAGCCACAAAACGTGCCCCTGCCCCACACCAACAAAGTGACCGCCACAAACAGCCACAAAATCACGGTCATGGGGTCGTTCATGAAAAAGCTTAAATCTCCGCCAGCAGCCAGTGCTTCAATAGACGCGGTGATGTTCACGATGCTCAATTGGCCTTGCGCATACCAACCGATAAAACCCACGGTGAACACCAAATACACACTTCGCAACACCTTCAAGCGCTTAGGGTTGGCGCTCAGGCGTTTTTGCAAAAACAGTCCAGAGCTCAGCGCAATCAAGCCCAGCAATAACACCGCTATGTCTCCAGACCTTTGGCGCCACACTTCAGCCCATTCATAGCTGGAGAGATCGGTGTCTAACAAAGCATGCCACTGCGCACGAATGCCGTGGTAGCTATAAGGAATATCAATAAGCCGGCTTTCAAATTGGTTGGGAAAGTTGCCAAAGCGACGACCATATTTCAGCGCAATCTCAAAGCCTTGAGCAGGATCGAAAGGCGTGGCTGTATCGATGACATAAAAATATGCGCCTGTTTTATCGGGGTAGCCCGGTACCTTTAAACCTTTGTCATAGGCCATGGGACGCAGCTTGAGTTCTTTGCCGTTTTGCGAGACCACGAAAGGGATGTCCTCGACTATTCGCTGGCTCTCGTAATTCATTTTGTACAAAGGGCCGGTCTCGGTGACCATCAAAGCTTGTGACAAGCGCCGGTTGGCTCCCAATAAACGCCAACCCTCCTCGTCCAGCAAATTGCGACCAATCGAGGGCAGACTCACCAATGCAGCATGAAATGTTAAAGCGACTTCATCGGGTTTGGTGGCAGCCAACTTGTCTGCGCCAGCCGCACGCGTGCCTGCAAACAATTGCTCAATCTCTCCTCGGGTGATGCTCATGCGGCTGACCATGCCACGCGAGAGCAAGTCTTCCCACAATAAAGGCTTGTAGCTGTTGACCTCAGATTGGCGTTTAACCGAACTTGACGCAGAACTGCCCGCCATTTGTCCCATGGCACTGGCTTCCACATGCGCCAAAGCCACCGAAGCAGCCGATGTGACGATGGTGCGGTCAATCGCCTTGGCACTGACTGTGCCGGCTTGAACACCAAACAAGGCTGCATATTGATCATCGCGTCGCGCAGTGGCCAAATGACCAAAAATTTCAATTTGGTGGTTCACCGTCAAGCCCTCGTATTGCTTGGCAAATGTGGTCAGTTTGGCAATGCCTGCATCAGAGCGAAAAATAGGTTCGCGGTGGCTGATGAGAAGCGACTTGATGAAGCGACCTTCGGTGTCCATGGCCACCAATATATTGATGGGCTTGCCGCCATAGCCTCTGACCGGCTCGAAGTCCACCGACTCAAACACATAGCCTTTGTGCTCTGGTTTGGCATCTGGTAATTCAGGGTTTTTGATGAACAAGGGGTACAGCGGCATGCCCGTCTGCATTTCACCCACAATGAAACTACCTGCAAAGATTTTGTCGAGATCTTCTTTCAGCAACTCGCCTGCAGATGAGGGAAAAACAGACAGCGCAAAAAACGAAACTAGCAAGTAACGGACGAGCGATGAGAGAAGATGCATAAGTTCACATAAAAATGAGTAAAAGAGTTATACCAGCCAAAACCCTGGTACTTACCCTTGCAACTGAGCCCTAAGTCGTTTTTAAAAAGGCCAAACCAGTTTGCCTATGCTAAGGTGAAAAACTTCGATGAATTCTTTGCCCAAAGGCTCTTCCCATGAACTCTGCAGCACAAACCTCCACGCCCTTCGAAGAAGCCACTTATCTCAAGGTCACTTGGCGACTGATTCCCCTCTTGCTGCTGTGCTACATAGTGGCTTACCTTGACCGCGTCAATGTAGGATTTGCAAAACTGCAAATGGCTGGCGATCTGGGGTTTTCCGATGCGGTGTATGGCTTGGGTGCAGGCATGTTCTTTATTGGTTATTTCTTTTTTGAAGTGCCCAGCAACATCATCTTGCACAGAGTTGGCGCCCGTGTTTGGATAGCCCGCATCATGGTGACATGGGGCATCATCTCTGGCGGCATGATGTTCATTCAGACAGAAACACAGTTTTATGTCATGCGGTTTTTGCTGGGATTGGCAGAAGCAGGTTTCTTCCCCGGCATCATCTTGTACCTGACCTACTGGTACCCCGCGCATCGCCGCGCACGCATAGTGACCATGTTCATGACGGGTATTCCGCTGGCCGGTGTGATCGGTGGTCCGCTGTCGGGCTGGATCATGAAGAGCTGGGATCAGGTCAGCGGTTTGCATGGCTGGCAGTGGATGTTTTTGCTTGAGGCCATCCCCTCAGTATTGATAGGTTTTGTGGTGTATTTTTATTTGGATGACCGCATCACCAGCGCCAAATGGCTAGAAGATGAAGAGCGCGCCATTTTGCAAAAGCGGATTGAAGAAGAAGAAAGCCAGAAAGAACATGTGCCGATGATGCAGGTGTTTAAAAGCGGGCGTATGTGGACCATGAGCGCGATTTACTTCACCATGGCCATGAGTCTGTACGGCGTGAGCTTTTGGCTGCCCACCATCATCAAAGGCATGGGCGTCACAGACAACTTGGAAATTGGTTTGCTGTCTTCCCTGCCTTGGATTGCTGCAGTTTTTTCTATGCTGCTGTTTGCACGCAGTGCAGACAAAATGCGCGAGCGGCGTTGGCATGTGGTCGTACCCATGTTGATGGGATCAACAGGGTTGATTTTGTCGGTGCTTTTGTCTGGCAACCATTACCTGTCATTTGCCGCTCTGGTGCTGGCATGCATGGGCATAGTCTCCGCTATTCCTTTGTTTTGGAGTCTGCCCACCGCATTTTTGGTGGGCGTGGGAGCAGCAGCAGGCATTGCAGCCATTAACTCCATCGCCAATTTGGCCGGCTTCTTGGCCCCTTATTTGGTCGGTTGGTTAAAACAACTCACCTCGTCCACCGATTCGGGCATGTATTTGCTGGCTGCGGTTTTGGTCATAGGTGCAGGCATCACTTTGACGGTTCCAGCCAAACTGGTGAACCGATAACTTCGGAGTTCTACCTGCCTAGTACACCAAGCTGATGGGCACGCACAACTGGTAACCCACACCCCAGACCGACTTGATGGCGGGTTCGGCGTCCTCATCTTGAACCGACTTGAACTTTTTGCGCAAGCGTGCAATCAGTTCTTCTAAAGCATGCTTGGTCATGGTGTCAGCATCATCTTCAGGTGAAAACAAGTCGCACAAGGCACCTGACTCCAAAATTTGTTCTTTGGCATGGCTTAAAGACACCAACAAAACTTTTTCGCGATTGGTTAAGCGTAGTTTTTGACCCTCCATCGGGCCTGTCAACAAACGATCGCGAAGGCTTAATGTCCAACTGTTTTCAGACAACTGTTTCTTCACCCGCTTGCCCAAGTTTTGCAACACCAACACCAACTCGTCAGGTGAAATAGGCTTGGTTAAGTAAAAATCTGCGCCCCCGTGGCTGTAGCCAGCCAACCTGTCGTTCAAGGCGACACGGGCGGTCATGATGACAATGCCTGCATTGGGCAAAGCCGCTCGAAGACGTTTACACAAACTCAAACCGCCCTCGCCTGGCAAATTCAAATCAATGATGAACAAATCGATGGGCTCGGCTTGGGTGAGGTCATCCAAAGCGGCGGCGCTGGACACGCCCACCACGGAAAAATCATTCGAGGTGAGGTGCAGCTCAATCTCTTGTCTCAGCAATCTGTCGTCTTCAACAATGGCTACTCTCAATGAATGGGCAGGCGTTGCCTGGTGGGGAGCGAGAAGATTTTTCATTGGGGTACCTTGAGGCTAAACACAACCAAATTTTGGTGTTGTGCGAAGTTGATGGTCGCATTAATTTTTTCACTGGCGGCCAACACCAGCGAGAGGCCTAAGCCCATGCCGGATTGGTCTTGAACATTGTCGTGACGGTAATAGGCTTGAAAAATTCTCTTTGGATCGGGGGATTTACCAAGCTCCACCGTATTGGAAACCTCCATCACAACCATGTCGTCTTGCCGGGAGGCTCGGATGAGAATGGAGTCGGTTTTCAGGTGGTATTTGTATGCATTACTGATTAAATTTTGCAAAATCAGGGTCAACATCAATCGACTGGTTTGGATATTCAAGTCTTTTGGAATATCTATTTTAAAAATAGATATGTCTTCAAAGTCGCCAATACACACATCCACCAATTCTTCTATGTCGACTGACTCTCTGACTTGGCTCACATCAAAGCGGTCAATTTTGTTGGATAGCGCCACATGCTCAATCAACTCATTCATGCGCTCCACCGAGTCATCAATTCGCTTAACCCGTTGTTGCGATTCACTGTCCTCCGCCGAACTGCGTTTCAAACTTGCCAAGGCAAACCGAATGGTTCCCAAAGGGTTTTTCAATTCATGGGTCAGCATATCGATCATGCTTTGCCTCTCTATCAATCGCTCGCGCTGAGCCGTCGATTTGGCAGCTTCAATCTTGAATTCTTGCAAGGTGTCCGAATTGATTTTTCTTCGCTCAAACACCTGAATAATCAAAATCGCAAACAGGAAAATGCCAACGCGACCGCCATTCAAACGCGAGTCGCCAAAACTTTGCATGAACAGCGGTGCAGGCGAGTTGATTTCAATAAAGAGATTGAAGTTCACGACCACACTGCCAAGCAAAATAATCGCAAACACCGAATAACCCAGCAATGTGATCCAGCGCAGTAATTTGGGGATTTTTTCAGCTGTTGATGCGCCCAA
>CANLWQ010000031.1 GCA_947494405.1 Comamonadaceae bacterium
ATTGCCGCTGGGCGACCAGCTGGGAGAGATGATGGGCTCTTGGCTCGATAAAGCCGCTTGGGGGTTTTCGCCATCAGAGTCTGCTACCCATAAAAAATGCTTGGGCCCCTGTTTGGTGATGTAGGCAATGCGGGTAGAAAAAATCCCTTTGTCACCCGTGAGTTTTTCATAAACTTGGTCCGCAATCCGGTGAGAAACCAAGCGTAAATCGCTGGGCACCACCACAAAACTTTGCCCACCCAAGTCTTGACTTTTCACCGCATCCCATAAACGAAAGCGAACATCAAACCTTCCATCGGCCATGCGAGACACGCTGCCGGTCAGCAAAGCATCCGCAGGTTTTTGCCTGATGGGCGCGAAATCGGGACGGCTGACCTCGTCAATGATTGCGCCTGCAGGTGTGCTGCGAAACTGACCACTTCGCTCCAAATCAGCAGCCACAATTTGGGTGATTTTTTGGGGAGAGTTGTCTTCGCCGCGAAAACCAGCCACTGCAATGGGGATTTGGGTGATACCCACACCAGAAATTTCAACCCGAAATTGGGCCTGAACGGGTAAAGCCAAACCCAAAGCAACGACAGTTCCCACGACACAAGACATCAACGAAGTCATTTTTTCCCTTGGTTCAAACAATACAAAGTGAAATATTTACCGTAAGCGGCTTGCGCTTGCAAGATACAGACAGCCAAACCCATGGCGCCATCGAGAAAGCCAAGCCTAAACACATAACTTTTGATAAAGGCAACCAAGCCCGACCCTATAGCGCGCGACATGCTGGTGGTGTGCCCAAGATCAAATTTTTGTTGCGCCCATGCCTGACTATAAACCTGCAATTTGCGCCAATAGGCAAGCGCATCAGGATAACTGTAATGCAACAAAGAGTTCTGCAATCGTCCTACCGACTGAGAATTTAAAGGGATAAGTTTTTCATGCACCACAGCGTCACTGAAGCGTGCTTGGTTTCTCTTGAAAAGTCTGGCCACTCTGTCGGGACGCCATCCGCAATGGTGAATCCATTGACCGCAAAAATTGGTGAGTCTGGGAATGTCGTAAACAGCGTGATGGGCATTCTTCAACACGGCTTGAATTTCTTTGGCCAATTGATCAGACACACGCTCATCTGCATCCAAAGACAATACCCAGTCATGTGTGGCATGCGCTAACGCTTTATTTTTTTGGTGCCCAAATCCTTCCCAAGTGTCTGAAAGAATCACCGTGGCCCCATGTTGTTGGGCCAGCGAAGCTGTGTCATCGGTGCTTTGACCATCAAGGACAATGACTTCATCTGCAAAACTGACGCTATTCAAACAAGCCACCATATTGGCGCTTTCGTTGCGTGTAATGATAATGACACTCAGAGGCATAAAGAGATTCTAACCAAGCGTTTTTCCTGCTATCGTGATCAACTGACAAAGTACCTTCTCTCAACATGACTTCTCAGCCAAGAATCCGGCATCGACTCACACGCGCTTTTTCGCATTTCACCCAACCGATCAGCGCTTGGGGTGTCTCACTATTGTGCATAGTGATAGTGTCAGTCTCCGAACCTTTGATTCCGGCTTTGCTCCAGCCTTTGCTTGACAAAGGTTTTGCACAAACAGATTTTCCCGTCTGGCAAGTACCTGTTGCGCTGATTGGTTTATTTGGCTTGAGAGGCATGGCTGTGTTTCTAAGCCAAATTGCGGTAGCCAAAGCCACCAATCAAGGCTTGATTGAACTGCGTTTGAAAATGTTTGCGCGTATGCAAAATGCAGATTTGGCCTTGTTCAAGAACCAATCTGCCAGCGCCTTGGGCAACACATTGGTGTTTGAAGTTCAAAACGGTGCATTGCTGATGGTCAGCTCTGTCATGAGTTTGGTGCGCGACAGCTTGACCTTGATCGCGTTGGTGGCCTACCTCCTCTATTTGAACTGGCAACTCAGTCTGATCGTGGCCTTGCTTTTCCCTGCAGTGGCGTGGTTAATGAAGGTCATGAGTAAGCGTCTTTACCAAATCACGCGAGACACACAAACAGCAACCGATGAGCTGGCCTATGTGGTGGAGGAAAACGCGTTGGCCTATCGTGAAATTCGCCTTCACCAAGCCCAGTCTATGCAAGTGGGACGTTTTCAAAAATTGGCTCAAAAACTTCAACGCTTGGCCATGAAAACCTCTATTGCCAGCTCGGGCATCACGCCCATGACGCAGATTTTGTCGGCGATTGCTTTGTCTGGGGTCATCAGTGTGGCCTTGCTTCAAAGCCATCAAACAGGCATGACGGTGGGTGGGTTTGCGGCCTTTGTCACAGCCATGTTGATGCTGATCGCACCCATCAAGCACCTGTCTGAAATCACCGGTCCCCTCACCCGTGGCTTGGCGGCTCTCGAGCGTGGATTTGAATTGATTGAAAACACGCCCACAGAAACAGGTGGCAGCTACAGATCCGAAAAAGCACGCGGCCAAATTGTTTTTGAAGAACTTTGTGTGCGCTACCAAGATGACCTGCCTTGGGCTTTGCAAGACATCAACTTAACTATCCAGCCAGGCGAAACAGTCGCCTTGGTAGGCGCATCAGGCTCTGGCAAAACCACCTTAGCCAATGTGTTGATTCGCTTTGTTGAAGCCACGCAAGGAAAAGCACGCTTGGATGGGGTTGCTGTGCAAGATTGGGACTTGTTGTCTTTGCGTCAGCAATTTGCACTGGTCAGCCAGAACGTGGTTGTGCTCAACGACAGCTTGGCAGCCAATGTCGCTTTGGGACAAACGCCAGATGAACACCGCGTGGTGGCCTGCCTGAAGGCCGCGCATTTAAGTGACTATTTGGCCACCCTGCCCCAACATATTCATACGCTTGTGGGCCACAACGCATCGACCATGTCGGGCGGTCAACGACAGCGACTTGCGATTGCGCGGGCCTTGTACAAAGACGCGCCTGTGCTGATTTTGGATGAGGCCACATCTGCCCTAGATAACGAGTCGGAAAGACTGGTGCAAGACGCATTGCAAAGCCTGCAAAAAAACAGAACCACCTTGGTGATTGCCCACCGTTTAACGACGATTGAAAAAGCAGACCGCATCATTGTGATGGAGCATGGGCGCATTGTTGAGCAAGGCACGCACCAACAATTGCTGCAAGCACAAGGCGCTTATGCCGCGATGTTCAAACTCAGCCAATCAACTGGCGTTGCGCCCTTGCAATAAAGACGCTACCTCGAATTCAAACTCATCAGCGCTTGGGTTGATCAAGCGCCTGCACCATGCCTCGTTGTGAAATGATGTGCGCTCTGGGTAGGTGAATAAAACCAAAGTGGGTTTGCGCAAAGCCACAGCCATGTGATAAGGGCCTGAGTCGGTTGAGATGAACACATCGCAAGCATCAATCAAGCCGCTTGAACTGCTGAGGGTTGTCTCTCCTGCTGCATCCATGATGTGAACAGGTTGCTTGCTGATACTGTTTAAAAGCCCAATGAATTCTTGGTTCACCTCTTTTTCAAAAGGTGCGCCACTCAACAGCAATTGAGCGGGATGTTTTTGCAGCAGCTGATGAAAACAATTTGCCAAGTGAGGCAAAGAGGGTCTTTTATGCATGGCGTCTGGCGTGCCACAGCCTATGTTCAATCCAATGATGGGTAAATTATTTTGAAAATGGTGACGGTATGTGGATTGCCAAGCTTTACCCTCCTCAGTCACCTGCATTTCTATGGGTGTCGTGCCTCTGTCCAAACCCAGCGCTTTGAGCACCACAAAATCTCTGTGGGTGTAGTCCATCGGTAACTCAAGGCCATGACTTCGCGCATAGTCTTGAACGCTTGGGGCCGTGTGCTGGTAAAACAATGAGCGCAAGGGAAACTGTGCAATGCCCCAAGTGGATGCGCCCGAGGTTTGACCAGCCAACCAAGTTAGCACAGAGGTTTTGATGCCATGCGGTTCAAAATCAATCACCAAATCTGCATCTACCTCTTGTAAAACTTTGCTGAATGATTTCCAAATAGTCTTGAAAGGCACTTTTTGCCCTTGGGGATGCGAAGGGTCTTTGTCGCGCACCGTGATGAAATGCGCGCTGCTCAATAAGGGGTGCTGCTCAATCAATGCCTCTGTTGGGTAACCCGGGTGCTTGCTTAAAAACACCAAATGCAATTTGGCATGTGGCCAGCGGTTTTTGAGAACCCGCCAAGCAGCTGAACTTCTAAGCAAATCACCCACACCCAGGCTGTGCGACTTGATCATCAGAATCGATTGCGGATCAGGCATCACGCTGAAACAACCTGCTGATAAAGAATTTCATATTGCGCAGCCACATGGGGCCAAGCGCAGTTGTTGGCAAATGCCACTGCATTGGCTTGGTAGTTGGTAAGAACCACAGGTTGCAACAGCTCTTCAACAGCCGCTTTGATATCTGTTGCACTTTGGGGATTGGTCAAAATAAATGCATTCAAGCCATGCTGCAAATCTGCCGCAATGCCGCAGTACGCTGCAGAGCTGACCACCACCGGCAAGCCATGTGACATGGCTTCTAGCACCACCATGCCATAGGTGTCTTCCAAAGTAGGATGCAACAAGATATCGGCTGAGGCGTAAACATGGTTCATGTCACTGACCACACCTAAAAATTTAACTCTCTCAGCTATGCCTAAAGCCTCAAGTTGATCTTGCCAGTGTTTCAAGGGCGACGCTTTTCCAACGACCAGCAATTTATACGACGGATCTAAAGCAGATAATGCTTGTAAAGCTGTCTGCAAATTTTTTTTCACCGCATCATTACCGACCCACAACAGTATTTTGGAATTGGCTGTGGTGTCTGGAAAAAAATGGGTTCTTTGCGTCCTGCCACGGTCTGCGCAGGTGCGCGGGTAGATACCAGGCGCAATGCTAGATAACTGCGCTCTGGGCAAAGGGGGCTGCATGTGTTGCAAGCGCTGCATCAACGGACTGGATACCGCCACCCATAAACGCTTTGAGTAAATACGAAACCGAAAAAACTCTAAAGCCGCGTATGTCCATAAACGAGGACTGGTTAAAAATTTCAGTTGGTGTACCAAGCCATCAACCGATCTTTTGCAGCGCATGGGAATCACATGAATGGTTTGAATATGGCCATGCCAAGTATTTTCATGCGAATGGACAACGTCGAAGCCTTCACGGGTTAACCACCAAGTGGCCGTGGCATACCAAAGTTGATTGAGCCAACGCGGTCTTTTAAAAAACAATGCAATCGGATGGCATATCACTGACTGCAAAGAAGCATCCATGGTTTGTGCAAACACATGAACCTCATGCCTTTGCGCCAAATCCAATGCCACTGCCACAGCATAGGCTTCTGCACCACCGGCACTGGCGCAAAACGTACGGTGCAACACCGCAATTTTCAAACGCTTGCGCAAGCCATCCATGCTAGCTACTTCGCTCTCTTGCTGTCTTCATAGCCAGTCAACACTTTAAGCAAGAATTGCGCTGTGTGGGTTGAACGAACCACAGGCACACGGGGAAGCGCCGTTAGCCTGTCTGAAGAAGTGGCAAGACCTCTGTGGGTGGTGGTGGCTGCCACATAGCCCGCTTCAAAAACCAAGTCTTCATGCTCGGGTAAAAAGTGGCCATAGGGATAGCAAAACTGTGTCACCGGTTTTTGCAGCAAATGCTCTAAATCTAATTTACTTTGAAGCAAATCTGCACGTACTTGTGTCAAAGTTAATTGCGTCAAGTCTGCATGGTTGCAAGTATGCGACCCGACCTCCATACCGCCATTTACCCATGCTTGAAGTTCTTCCCCTGTCATGAGTGGGGCTTGCGGTATGCCTAGAGAACTGTCCCATTGGTTGGACTTGCCCACCAAACCACTCACCACATAACAGGTAGCGCTAAAACCATAACGCTGCAAAACAGGAAGCGCATGATGCAAATTGCTTTGGTAACCATCATCCAATGTGATGCCCACGACTTTGCCCTTTTTTTCTCCGCGCACATAGGGCATCAACGCTGTCATGTCCAGTCCTTGATAGCCCAAGCGATCAAGCCAGCGCATTTGCGATGCAAAAGAAGTTGGTGAGACCCACAGGCTTCGCATAGGCGCGCCTCTGGGGGGCGGCTCATGCGTATGGTGATAGGTAAGAATAGGAACAGAGAAAGGCGATGTCATAGCAACACAATGTTGTAGTCTTCTGGTCCCATGGTTAATTCGGCCATCAAAGAAATGGGTTTGCGAATAAAGTCGCTCAGTCCTGCCAAGTGATGGTTTTCTTCTTCTTGTAAAAGTTCGATGACAGCCGGCGAAGCAAACACACGAAATTCTTGGGGATTGAATTGTCGGGCTTCACGCAAAATTTCACGCAATATGTCGTAAGCAACGCTGCGTGCGGTGTTGACAATGCCGCGCCCTTGACAACTCGCACACGGTTGGCACAGTAAATGCGCAAGTGACTCGCGGGTGCGCTTGCGGGTCATCTCGACCAGCCCCAAAGGAGAAAAACCACTGAAGGAAGTTTTAACTCTGTCTTTGGCAAGCTGCTTGGCAAACTCACTGAGGACAGCGGATTGGTGCTCAGGCCTTTGCATATCAATGAAGTCGATAACCATCAAACCACCGAGATTTCGCAAGCGCAATTGACGGGCAATAGCCCCCGCTGCTTCTAAATTGGTTTTGAAAATAGTTTCATCAAAACTTTTTGCACCCACAAAACCGCCAGTGTTGACGTCCACCGTGGTCATGGCTTCGGTTTGGTCGATGATCAAATAACCACCCGATTTGAGCTCCACCCTTCGACCCAATGCGGATTGAATATCTGCATCAATATTAAATAAATCAAAAATGGGGCGCTCACCTTTGTAGTGCACCAGTTTGCCCACCGACGACGGCATGAACTCTTCGCCAAAATTTTTCAACATAGAAAACTGTTCGCCAGAGTCAATGCGTATGGTTTGTGTGCCTTCGGTCACGAAATCGCGCAAGACCCGTTGAAGTAAATTCAAATCTTGGTGCAGCAGTGACTTGGCCGCTTGGTTGACTGACGCAAAACGAATGCGCTCCCAGGTTTTTCTTAAGTAAGCAATATCTTCACTGAGTTCTTGGTCAGTCGCCTCTTCGCCATTGGTGCGCAAAATAAAACCGCCCTTGGCCTCGCCTTGGTGCGCCAATTGCGTAAGTCTCTCGCGCAAAAGATAGCGTTGCTCGGTGGGAATTTTTTGCGACACCCCTATGTGATCATCTTGCGGCAAGAACACCAGCAACCGGCCTGCGATGCTGATCTGTGCAGATAAACGAGCCCCTTTGGTACCCAAGGGGTCTTTCATCACCTGAACCAGCATGGATTGGCCTTCGAACACCTGCTTTTCGATGGGCAGCACAGGCGGCGGTGTTGAATCAGGTTCTGCATGCTTAGCGCTGAGACTGCTCATCAAATCTGCCACATGCAAAAAAGCAGAGCGCTCTAAACCAATATCAATAAATGCTGACTGCATGCCGGGCAACACACGAACGACTTTGCCCAAATAAACATTACCCACCAAACCACGCTCGAGTGAGCGCTCTATGTGTATTTCTTGCACTGCACCGTTCTCAACCACTGCTACTCGGCTTTCGTGCGGTGACCAGTTGATGAGTATGTCTTGCTGCATTCAGGCGGCCTCAATGGATTGAAGTAATTGGGTGGTTTCATACAAAGGCAGGCCCATGATGCCAGAGTAGCTGCCTGATATTTTTTGAATAAACGCACTGGCTCGCCCTTGCACGGCATACGCACCGGCTTTGCCCATGGGCTCGTGGCTGTCCACATAAGCTTGTATGTCTGCAGCAGTCATGGGCGCAAATTTAACGCTAGAACGGCTTAAAGCCAAATGAATGCGATGGTGATGACCCACAGCCACAGCGGTCAACACCTGGTGGGTTTTGCCCGATAACTGGTTAAGCATATCCACAGCTTGGCTGGCATTCGCGGGTTTACCCAAAATACGTTGATCGATCACGACTGTGGTGTCGGCACATAAAACAGGCCTGACTGGCAATGACTGCTGCTGTATCTGTTGCAAAGCCGCTTTCAATTTCAAACGGGTGACACGCTTAACGTAGTTCAGCGCAGACTCGTGGGGCAACACTGCTTCAAGCGCTTCAGCCGCGGCCAAATCGAGGGGCAGCAGCAACTCAAAGGCCACCCCAATTTGCGCGAGTAAAGCCTGCCGCCTCGGGCTTTGCGACGCTAAATAGATAAAAGAAGAAGCACTCATTCGCGGTGGTAGGGGTGATTTGTCATCAGGGACCAACAACGGTAGAGCTGCTCAATCAGTACAACTCTGACCATGGCATGGGGCAAGGTCATGTCAGACAAACGCATCAGTGTGCTGCCATCTTGACGAATCACTGGGTCAAACCCATCAGCGCCGCCAATAATCATTGCCACATCTTGTCCTTGGGCTTGCCAATCGGTCCAACGAAGCGCTAGCGCTTTGGTGGTGGTGTGTTGACCGTGTTCATCAAGCCAAATTTTGTGGCATTCACGTGGCAAAACTTCGTGGATGCGTTTTGCCTCTGCCGCCCAAATTTGCGCCTTGGTACGTGAGCCGCGAGGTTCGGCTTTGACGGTTTTGAGGCTGACTGCAGCCTCGGCGGGAAATCGCTTGTGGTAATCGTCCCAGGCCATTTGTGCCCAGTCAGGAATGCGCATTCCCACAGCAACCACCCATAGCTTCATGTTTTACGCGATTGACGGGGGCTGGTTTTCTTGGCGGGGGTCTTGCGCACAGGGGTTTTGGCTGCAACCGATTTCTTGGCAGGTGTGGCCTTTGACGGTGCGGCTTTAGCCGAGGCTTTTTTGGCAGCTGTTTTTTTCGCGGGTGTTTTTTTGGCTACAACAGGCTGGGGAGCCTCGACTGGCTTGGGCGCAGCGGGTTTGGGTGCACCAAGTTTGATGCGAACAGGTTTTTCTCCCCAAATTTCTTCCAAATGGTAGTAGGTGCGAATGGCCGGCTGCATGATGTGAACCACCACAGAGCCGCAGTCCACAATAATCCATTCGCCATTGTCTTCACCTTCTATACGAGGTTTACCAAAACCCGACTCCTTCACACCGTCGCGCACACTGGCAGCCAAAGCTTTGGTTTGGCGATTGGATGTGCCACTGGCAATCACCACCCGCTCAAACAGCGAAGACAAGTGCTCCGTGTTGAAGACCACAATCTCTTGTGCTTTGACGTCTTCCAAACTGTCGACAATGCTTCGTTGCAGTTTTTGAACGTCTTTTTTTTCAGCGGCTTCTGTCATGGGGTTCCAAATAGAGTTGGTTTTGTTGTATGTAATCGGCAACGAGGGGACTCACAAGATCGGACTGGGTATGGCCAAGCGCATAGCTGGCTCGCAGCTCAGAGGAACTGATGCCCATCAAAGGCATGTGCATTTGTATCACCCGGTCAGTATGTAGATTGTGCCACTCGTGAGCAACGGCAGTTTCAGAAGAAATCATGGGGCGAGCAACCACCACGAGTTGCGCGATTTGCAAAATCTGCTGCCATTCATGCCATTGGCTAAAACGGGCGGCCTGGTCTTGTCCCACCACAAGAAAAAAAACCGCTTCAGGATGACGCGCCTGCAATTCAGACAGGGTTTGGATGGTGAAACTGGGCCCCTCACGCAATATTTCCATCTCATCGACAACAGTCTGCGGGCAGGCATCGAAAGCCAAGCGTGCCATTGCCAAGCGATGGACTGCATCTGATAAGACACGCGACTTATGCCAAGCTTGACCGGTTGGAACAATATAAAGACGATCAAGTTTGAGTTGAGCGACAGCTTCTCTTGCCAAAATTTCGTGCGCGCGGTGGGGTGGATCGAAAGAGCCACCTAGCAGTCCAATGCGGTGAAGCAAACTCAAGTGGCCTTTGCCCAATCTTTTGGGACGAGGTAGTGGGTGTAGAGTTTTTCTTCAGCCGAGCCTGGTTCGGGTGTTTGCTGATAAGACCAACTCACCATGGGGGGCAAAGACATCAGAATAGACTCTGTTCGGCCACCCGACTGAAGACCAAAATGTGTGCCCCGGTCCCACACCAAATTGAACTCTACATAGCGGCCTCGTCGGTAGAGTTGATGGTTTCGCTCGCGTTCACCATAGGGCGTGTTCATGCGTTTTTCCACAATAGGCAAATACGCATGGTTAAAAGCGTTGCCCACACTTTGCATCATGGCAAAACTTTTCTCAAACCCCAGTTCTGAAAAGTCATCGAAAAATATGCCGCCCACGCCACGCGGCTCATTGCGGTGCTTCAAGAAAAAATACTCATCACACCATTTTTTAAATCGAGGATAGTAAGTGGCATCAAAGCCATCCAAGGGTTTTTTACATTGGGTATGAAAGTGACTGGCATCTTCATCAAACCCGTAATAAGGCGTCAAATCCATGCCACCGCCAAACCAGGCCACTGCCTCGCCCGACGCTGGTTGAGCCAGTAACGCCCGTACATTCAGGTGCACAGTGGGAACATAGGGGTTACGGGGATGAAACACCAAAGACACGCCCATGGCTTCAAATGATGAACCGGTTAATTCAGGGCGATGCTGGGTTGCAGACGGTGGAAGTTTGGGGCCGCGTACATGCGAAAAACCGCAACCGGCTCGCTCGAACACATGGCCGTTTTCAAGAATTTGCGTGATGCCATTGCCTTGCAGTGTCTCGCCAGCCGGTTTTTCCCATTCATCAACCAAAAAAACATTGCCGTCAATGGCCGATATGGCCGTGGTGATGCTTTGTTGCAAACCGAGTAAGTAGGCTCTGACGGGGGCAAAAGAGGGGTTCATATTCAATCCGGCCTGAAGTTGAAGACTGGGGCTTTAGCGTCGAATAGCACGAAAGCCGATATCTCGGCGCATATGCATGCCTTGAAAACTCACTTTATCGGCAAGCTCGTAAGCACGGGTTTGGGCTTGTTTGACTGTGTCACCCAGTGCCGTGACACACAAGACCCGTCCGCCGCTGGTAAACACCTTGCCATCCTTTTCTACCGTGCCGGCATGAAACACCATGGCTTCTTCCGTGTCAGGCCCCAGCCCACGTATCTCTTGCCCTGTCTCTGGTGTGGCTGGGTAGTTGGCAGCAGCCAATACAACGCCCAAGGCACTGCGCCTGTCCCATTGCAGTTCGGTATTTGCCAACAACTGGGTATCCGGATCAGTGGCTGTCCAAAGCAACTGCAGCAAATCGCTTTTAAGACGCATCATGATGGGCTGAGTTTCTGGGTCACCCATTCGACAATTGAATTCAAGCACCAAGACTCTGCCAGCGCGGTCAATCATGAGACCTGCATACAAAAAGCCGGTGTAAGGGATGCCGTCTTGCTGCATGCCTTTGAGGGTGGGGAAAATCACTTCACGCATGACTTTGGCGTGAATTTCAGGCGTGACGACAGGCGCTGGCGAATAAGCGCCCATGCCACCCGTGTTAGGCCCTTGGTCGGCATCAAGCAAGCGTTTATGGTCCTGTGATGTCGCCAAAGAAACAGCTGCCAAGCCATTGGCGACCACCATGAAACTGGCCTCTTCACCATCTAAAAATTCCTCTATCACCACGCGCGCAACGCCTTGGTTATGTTGGACACCGGCATCCTTGGCAAGCATGTGGTCAATGGCTGCATGGGCTTGCTGCACATCCAAGGCAACCACCACCCCTTTGCCAGCAGCCAAGCCATCGGCTTTGACCACAATGGGCGCGCCTTTGGCGTCGACATATGCATGGGCTTGAGCGGCATCCTCAAAGACTTGGTAATCCGCTGTGGGGATGCCGTGTTTACGCATAAAGGCTTTGGAAAAAACCTTGGAGCTTTCAAGCTGCGCGGCGGCCTGCGTAGGCCCAAAGATGCGTAAGCCATGTTGACGAAATTCGTCAACGATACCTGAGGCCAAAGGGGCTTCGGGGCCCACCACGGTCAGGTCAATGCCGTTGGCCAAGGCCCATTCCCGCAATGCCACTTTGTCGGTGAGAGCTAAATTGGTCAGGTCTTTGTGAGAGGCGGTTCCACCATTACCAGGTGCCACATAAATGCGCTGGACTAGCGGGGACTGATTAAGTTTCCATGCCAAGGCATGTTCTCGACCGCCGCCACCAACCATGAGTATTTTCATAGCGCGGCGTTATGAAAAACCTCTTGAACATCGTCAAGTTCTTCAAGAGCATCAATG
>CANLWQ010000032.1 GCA_947494405.1 Comamonadaceae bacterium
GACTGGATGCTGCATTGATTGCTTGGCAAATTAACCACTGCGAAGCCAGCATCCTTATCACCGACCGCGAATTCTCAGCCACCATGAAAGAGGCGCTGGGCCTTCTGCGTGGCCAATACCAACACCATGTGCTGGTGATCGATGTAGATGACAGCGAATACGCGGGTACAGGTGAACGCATTGGCGACCAAGAATACGAAGCATGGCTAAAGCAGCACCCACCTTTGGCACAACTGAGTGGCCCGCAAGACGAATGGGATGCGATTGCTGTCAGCTACACCTCGGGCACCACAGGCGACCCCAAAGGCGTGGTCACCCACCACCGAGGCGCTTACCTGAACGCGGTCAGCAATGCAGTGACTTGGCACATGCCCAACTTCCCGCGTTACCTGTGGACGCTGCCGATGTTTCATTGCAACGGCTGGTGCTTTCCGTGGACGGTGGCCATGCTGGGTGGTGTGCATGTGTGTTTGCGCAAAATCGATGCAGCGCTGATATGGCAAGCCATGGCAGACCACCGCGTAGACCATTACTGCGCCGCCCCCGTGGTGCACAACCTGTTGATACAAGCCCCCGCGCAGCAACAAGCGACTCTCACCCAGCGTGTCAAAGGCATGGTGGCCGGTGCCAGCCCACCAGCGTCCATGCTCGAAGGCATGGCCAAACTGGGTTTTGACATCACCCATGTGTATGGACTCACCGAGGTCTACGGTCCTGCATCGGTGTGCGTCAAACGCGCCGATTGGCCTGACAAAACTTTAGACGAACAAACCTTGCTCAACGGTCGCCAAGGCGTTCGGTATGTCTTGCAAGAAGGCATGACGGTGAAAGACCCGCAAAGTTTGGCTGAAATAGCTGCCGATGGGCAGACCATGGGCGAGATCATGTTTCGCGGCAATATCGTCATGAAGGGCTATTTGAAAAACCCCAGCGCCACTGCCCAGGCGTTTGAAGGCGGCTGGTTTCACTCGGGCGACTTGGGCGTGATGGACGCCCAGCGCTATATGAAGATCAAAGACCGCAACAAAGACATCATCATCTCGGGCGGCGAAAACATCAGCAGCATAGAAGTGGAAGATGCGCTTTACCGCCACCCCGCCGTGCTGGCCTGTGCGGTGGTGGCCAAGCCCGACGACAAATGGGGCGAAACGCCGCTGGCGTTTGTGGAGCTGCACACCGGACACGCGGTCGATGCAGCGCAGTTAATAGCGCACTGCCAATCGCTGCTGGCAGGCTACAAAATCCCTAGAACATTTGTCTTCGAAGCCATTCCCAAAACCGCTACGGGCAAGATTCAAAAATTTCAACTGCGCGAAAAAGCCAAAGCGCTTTGAATCTAGGCTGGCTTATTTGGGGTTTTGGTACGCCACTAACAAACGGCAAAGCTGTTCAGGCGAGGTGACCATGGCGTCGTGGCCGGCGGCCATTTCTGCATACTGCCAATCGCTGCGCGAACGGGCGTAGTCACGCGAAGACGTGGTGGCCAAGTAATGCGGAGTGACAGCGATATAGGTCGCTGGCAAGCCATTGCCCAAGGGGTGGTTTAAATGCAAGGTACTTTCATAGGTGGACAGTGGATGCGGTGTGCAATTTTGTTTGACCCATTGCGCATCCACTTCATCGGTGACTCCCAAAGCCGCGGGAGGTGGGGCGGGCAAAGAAAGTCCCTGCGATGTTTGCATGGCCAGTTCTCGCCTTGCCTCAGCCATCTCGGGGGGAATGATGTCAAACACCTTTTGCCCGCTTTGCAACAGCAAGGCATCAAGGTAAACCAAATGACGAATGCGCTCTGGCATGCGGTCTGCCACGCCGCTGATGCTGATGCCCGCAAAGCTATGGCCCACCAACACCACATCATGCAAATCGTGCGTTATGAGGAAGTCTGCGATGTCTTCGATAAAAGTGTTTAAAGTGACACTCTTAGAGAGTTGACTGGCGTTTTCTCCCACGCCTGTTTGCGTAGGTGTATAGACACTCAAGCCTTTTTCACGCAATAAAGGCAGCAATTTTTTCCAGCACCAAGCCCCATGCCATGCGCCGTGGACTAAAACAATGGGGTAAGTGTGATTTGCCATAGCTGTATCAGTGAATTAAAGGAAAACTCAGTTTTTTGACAATCATCATAGATTTCCAAAAAAAGTATTCAATTAAAAATTTTTTGGGTCGATACTGAAAGTGTAGAACGGGTTTTAACCGTCAATTTTCCTTAGAATTAACAAAAATTACAAAATCGTCATTAACGAAAAGAGCTTCCCAATATGCAACTCATGGACACGCCAGAAAACAAAGAAAAATTGGTCGATGCCATCAACTTGTTTTACAACAACGTGATGGAGCAAAAAGACCTGCGCCATTTTTTCTTTGGCATGACGGTGGATAAGCTGGTGAAAGACATTGAGCTTTACCAAGACTTTGTCATGCCAAAGCCAGAACGCTACTACCGCGAATCTTTCTCCCAAACAGCTCCATCAGCCTTACAAATCAAAGCACCCCAATTTGAAGAACTGCAAATCACCTTACAGACTTCCCTGCGGTCTGGGGGCTATCTGAAATCGCAAATTCCTGTTTTGTCTGCCAAGCTCCTCGAGTTGTTTGAAGAATCTCGGGCCCAAATGGCGGATGAAAACATCAAAGTTTGGAAGCCTCTAGAGGTGACCAATCAACTCGTCAGCGATCTCTACAACGCCAACCGCACCGATGCGCGTCTGGAAAAAAATGGCGACGTTTACGGCTCACGTGGCTTTTACTATCCCTTTTGGACGCGTGTGGCTGGCGACACCAAGCAAATTATTTTCATTGGACAAGGTTTTGCTACCAGTGTGGACACCCCGCAAGCCACCATGGATGCATTTTGCAAACAAGTCAACGACAAATTCACGCACCAAAAATTTCAAGTGCGTGTCAGCCCTAAGGGGCCGGTTTTGTTTGCCCGACACGCGATTTCCTATGCCAACGGAGTGCCCACGCGTATGCTGATGCGTGGCGCCAAATTGTTTTCAATCACCTTCGAGTCGGCGATGAATATGGACACCGACAAATTACTCAAGAACATCATCCGTTAAGAAGACTGTTCTTTAGACCTGTGTATTTTTGTGAATGAAGTCACCCATGCGCTGTAAACCTGCATGTATGGCTTCGTCAGAAGCCGCATAGCTAAAGCGTATGTGCTGACCGTCTCCGGGTACACGCGGACCAAAGTGAATATCAGCCAGCACCGCCACACCAGCTTCAAGCAGCAAGCGCTTGCGAAACTCCTCGGAGTCGGCGCAACGGGTGAGGCGACAAGCTTCGGTGACATTGGGCCAAACATAAAAGGCCCCGCCAGGACTTTGGCAACTCACACCCGGAATTTGGTTGAGCAAACTCACAATCAGGTTACGTCGCTTTAAAAACACCTCACGCATATGCTGCGCATCATCTTGCGGGCCGTTCAATGCAGCCACACCCGCCCATTGCGTGATGTGCGATGCGCATGACTCGGTGTTGGTGATCCAGTTGGTGAAGTAAGGGGCCAGCTTTTTGTTGGCGCTAAAGCCCAAGCGCCAGCCCGTCCTGGCCCAAGTCTTGGAGCAACCGTCGGAGATGATGGTGCGTTCTTGCATGCCTGGCAAGGAAGCGATGGAATGGAACTCGCCGTCATAAACCAGTTGACCGTAAATTTCATCGGCGAACACCCAGACTTGCGGGTGCTTGCGCAAGATCTCGGCAATCGCCTCCAAGTCGGCCTTGGGGATGATGCCGCCCGTGGGGTTTTGCGGCGAGTTCAGGATGAGCAACTTGGTTTTGGCTGTGATTTTTTCTGCCAACTCTTGCGGGTCAAAACCAAAATTGCGCGATTCACGCAAAAAGATGGGCACACCCACCGCGCCATTGGCCTTGATTTGCGAGTCGTAAATCGGAAAACCTGGAACCGGGTAAATGACCTCGTCGCCAGCCCCAAAGTCGGTGACCGATTGAATTGTGTAACCAATAAAGGGCTTGGCACCCGCGGCCACCACCACATCATCCGCATGCACTTGAATGCCCCGCGTGCGCGAAAAATAGTCTGCAGCGGCTTGACGCAACTCGGGGATGCCAGCCGATGGGGTGTAGCCATGCTTGCCTTGGGTAATGGCCGATATGCCCGCGTCTTGAATGTGCTGCGGAGTGGCAAAGTCAGGCTGGCCAATGCAAAACGAAATGATGTTGCGGCCTTCACGAATCAGCTTGTTGACTTCGGCCAACACCACAAAAGCGTTTTCAGTGCCCAAATTTTGCGCACGTTGACTCAAGGCGACCATGGTCAGACGCCTTCGATGATGCGCATATCTCTTACCACGGCGTTTGTACCTAAAGCCACCAAAGCCTCTTGGTAGGCGGGGCTGTCGTAGACCGCCAAGGCTGAAGCCAAATCGGCGAACTCGATGAGCACGGTGCGCTCCATCTTGCCGCTTTCTTTCACAGCAGCCGGCATACCGCGGGCTAAAAATACACCTCCAGCGGCTTGGATGGCGGGCAAGGCCAGCTTGGCGTAGGCGGCAACCGCGTCCGCATTTTTGGTTTCTTGGTAAACGCTTAACAAATAGGCTTTTGGCATGATGGTGTCCTTGGAAGAATGGCATCCAGTTTAGAGCCAAAGCGCCTCAGGGTTTCACCCCATGCCGTCAACGACAATAGATGCACGTCAGTTTGACGGCCTCACCTTAAAGCACCCACATGAATTGGCTGGTACGCATTTTTTTGTTTTTGATGGCAAGCTTCATGCTGTTGATGGTGTTGCTGTTCTCGCTGTTGGGCCTCACGCTCAGCCTGCTGCGATGGCTGATCACGGGGAAAAAACCGCACATTGCGGTGATTTTCAGCAGCTACCGCCAATGGAAAAAACAAGCCGCGCAACACATGCGCAGGGGCAGCGCTAACGATGACATTATTGAGGCTGAGGTACGCGAAGTGCCCACACTGCCAGACTCAACCAAGCGGCTATAAACGCCATGCCGCCATAGGGCGTTAACTGCCTCAAGCTATCCACGCCAGCAAGGTGTATCAAGCAAATGTTGAGACTAAACATCAGCAAACCCAATAAAAACAAAACTGCAGATAACAGCAAAACTTTGCTGGCTTTATGCAGCATGGCAACAGCACAAACCCCCAGCATCGCCAACACATGGATGTGCAGCATTTGCAATGCGGACTGCACCGACTTCAAAGCGGAGGGCCCCAAACCCTCACCCCTGTGCGCCACATAAGCGGCCAACAAAACCGATGAGGCTGCAATCAAACAGGCAATGACAAACAAAATACGGCTAGCGATTTTCATGAGAATTCCCAAGGCGTGGAAGGTTATGATTTTTGGCATGACAACATTACACCGCTTGCCATTTGCAAAGCTCACATTGGGCTTGATGTTACTGAGTAGCTTGGCAGTCACTGCCCAAGCTGCAGACCCTTGGCTTAACGACCTTGCGCCCTTGCCAAAGCGCGAGTGGAACTATGAACGCGCACAGCATTTGCTTGAGCGTGCAGGTTTTGGCGCAACACCACAAGAAATTGAACAGCTGGCTCAATTGACACCTGCGCAAGCGGTGCGTCGCTTGGTGCGCTACCAAGCCACACCGGATAAGTTCAAGCCTTTTGAAGATTCGGGATCGCATGATGCAGGTCTTGAGCCCTTCGCCGCGTCCCGCCCCGCAGCCACCGATTTGGCCAAAGCCACAGGTCAAGCCTTGGGCGTGAAAGTCAAGCCCGCAGGCAACCGACAAGTGCAACAAGTGGCCGACCGTTATTTGTATTGGCTCAGGGCTTCACGCTTGGAAACCCACCGCTTGAGCTACTGGTGGGCCAACCGCATGCTCACCTCGCCGCGTCCTTTTCAAGAAAAAATGACTTTGTTTTGGCATGGCCACTTTGCCACCACCGAAGAAAAGGTGCGCGACTATCGCAAGCTGCATGTGCAAAACAATGTATTGCGTAAACACGCCAACGGCAAATTTCGTACCCTGATGGTGGCAGTGGCCAAAGACCCCGCCATGCTGGCATTCCTCGATGCTGCGGCCAACCTCAAGGGCGCACCCAACGAAAACTTTGCCCGTGAAATCATGGAGCTGTTCACCATGGGTGTGGGCAACTACACCGAACAAGACATTCAAGAAGCTGCGCGGGCATTCACCGGTTGGAACTACCAAGGTTTGACATTCGTCATCAACCCAGCGCAGCACGACGACGGCTTGAAAACAGTTCTGCAGAAAACCGGGCCTTTCAACGGCGAGCAGGTGATTGATATTTTGTTGGCCCAGCCCGTCACGGCCGAGTTTTTAGCTGGCAAGCTCTACCGCTACTTTGTGCGAGAAGATTTGTCGCCCGTCTATCAACAGCAACTGGGCAAGTTGCTTCGCGACTCGGACTACGACATCGCGGTCTTCATGGAAACGGTTTTGTTGTCCAAAGACTTTTACAGCGAGGCAACGGTTGCCACACGCATCAAACCGCCTGTGGAGTTGCTGATTTCCACCTATAAAAAATTAGGCCTCAAAACTGTGCCGGGTCTGCCCGACTTCAACCAACAGTCGGAAATGCTGGGCCAAAAATTGTTCTACCCGCCCAATGTGGCGGGCTGGGCGCATGGGCGCAGTTGGATCACTCCCGGGCTGTTGTTGGCAAGGGGCAATGTGATTTATGACACTGTCTATCCGCCCATCGATTTTGTAGCACCCGACAGAGTACCCAATGGCCTGTACCAAATCACCTCAGTAGCAGACCAATTGGCACAAGGTCAAGACATCACCACCGCCACCAAGCCCGTGGGTAAAAACACGGGCGAGATGTCTATGTCTAACCAAGGCGACCGCGATGAAGATTTCAACACGCGCTTGGCCAGCTACAACGCCTGGCGCAAAGCCATAGAAAACGTCAAGCCCATAGACCGAAGCCCTGCCAAGCTGAGTCTGTCAGCCATGCTGCGCCAAGCCAAATGCAAAACCACCCATGAAGCCGTGGCGTATTTGGTCAAGCGTTTTGTGTCGGTGAAAGTCGATGCCAGTGTGCAAGCCCAAATTGCCGACATGCTGAGCCAAGACTTGGGCACCTCAAACCTTGCCGCCGCAGACAGTTACATGGAAGACGCTTTACGCAACACCTTGCATGTGATTTTGTCTTTGCCGTCCTACCAATTGGGATAAACATGCACCACAACACCTTTCCCCGAAGACAGTTTTTGCAAGGCTTGGCGAGCTTAGGCCTAGGCGCTGCCCTGCCCTTGGGTCAAAACGCATTCGCCGCTGACAGCCAACGCATATTGGTGGTGGTGGAACTCACCGGCGCCAACGACGGCTTCAACACCTTGGTGCCCTACGCCGACGACGCCTATTACCGCTTGCGCCCCAAGATAGGCATTCGCGCCAACAAACTGCGCAAAATTGACGACCAGTACGGCTTCAACCCCGGTATGGCGGGCTTTGAGCGTTTATTCAAAGACGGGCAGATGGCGGTGGTGCATGGTTGCGGCTATGACAACCCCTCTTACTCTCATTTCACTTCTGCAGCCTATTGGCATACAGGTGTTCCCAACGGCGGCGAGAGCTACGGTTGGTTGGGCCGTTTGGCGGACGCCATAGATCCACAACTGACACCCAATTTTTTAGTGAATATTGACGAGCGCCAATCTTTGGCTGTGCGAGCAGCACGCCATGTGCCGGTGGTATTTGACGACCCTGAGCGGTTTGGCCGCAAAGGGCTTTACCAAAGCCGCCCCCTGATTGACAAAGATTTAAGCAAAGGCGTGGCCAGCAGCAATGCGTCGCAAAAGTTTTTGGAAGATGTGGCGCAAAGTGCCAGACAAGCCTCAGAGCAAGTGCGTGCGGCATGGAAGAACTACAAAACACCGGTGGACTACGGCATCTTGCCCATGGATTTACCCAAAGTAGCCGCCTTGATCGATGCCAAATTGCCTACCCGCATCTACCAAACCGCTTACCGACACAATGCTTTTGACACCCATGTGCACCAATCAGAGTTGCACCAACGTTTGCTCACCTATGTGTCCGATGGTGTGAGTGGTTTCATGCAAGACATGAAACGCATTGGCCGCGACAAAGACGTGACGGTGATGGTGTATTCCGAGTTTGGACGCCGAGCAGCCGAGAACACCAGTTTGGGCACCGACCATGGCACGGCCAATCAGGTGTATTTGGTGGGGCAAGCGATCAAAGGTGGTCACTATGGGCAAGCGCCCAGTTTGACAAAGCTGAACCGCGAAGGCAATGTGCTGCACACCGTCGACTTTCGCCGTGTGTATGCCACGGTCATGGAGCAATGGATGGGGGCCAACAGCCAAAGCTTGCTCAATGGCAAGTTTGAGCCCTTGTCGGTGTTTGCTGCTTGACCACAGCCACATGGTCAAAGCAATGGACGATTTTTTGCCGGGTTGTCGATAACCACGGAGACATAGGTGTGTGTTGGCGATTGGCCACGCAGTTGGCCGAGCGTGGACATAGCGTGACCTTGTATGTGGATGATGCAAGCGCACTGCAGTGGATGGCACCGCTTGGCTCTCCCGGCGTGACTGTGCTGGCTTGGCCTAAAGAGGCGGCTTCATTCGACATTGAAGATACCGCGCAAGTGGTGATAGAGGCCTTTGGTTGCGATTTGCCCCAAGGCTATCAAGCCGCCATGGCGGCTTGGCCCAAAGCGCCGGTGTGGATCAACCTCGAATATTTCAGCGCCGAGGACGAAGCTCTGCGCAACCATGGCCTGCCCTCGCCAGTGCTGCATGGCCCGGCTAAAGGTTTGAGCAAATGGTTTTTTTACCCAGGCCTGAGCGAGAAAAGTGGCGGCTTGCTGCACGGCCCCAGGCCCCAAGCGGCAATGCCCTTGGCTGACAACTGTTTACGCATCAGCGTCTTTTGCTACGAACCCGCCAGTTTGGGCAAGTGGCTGAAACAGTTGAGCGAGTTACCCCAAAGCGTGCGCTTGCAAGTGACCGCAGGCCGCGCCACGCAGGCCGTGCGTCTGGCAATGCAAGCGCTTGAGCCAGACCATCGGCTTGAAGTGAAGGAATTGCCCTATGTGTCGCAGACCGAGTTTGACCAACTCTTGGCCGCGCAAGACCTGAACTTGGTGCGCGGCGAGGACTCGCTGGCACGGGCCATATGGGCTGGCAAAGCCTTTCTTTGGCAGATTTACCACCAAGACGACGGCGTCCATTTGAGCAAGCTCTCAGCGTTTTTAAAAGCCAGCCAGGCCCCCGATGTGGTGGTGCAAGCGCATCTGGCTTGGAATGCAGACCAAGCCACAGCCCTGCCGGTTTTAAGCCCCGCTGTGTTGAAAGAATGGACAGCGTGGGCCATTGATTTGCGCACGCGTTTGAGCCAACAAACCGACTTGCTGACACGCTTAGAAAGCTGGGCGGCGGCGCACGGCTAAAATAGCGGCTTTTCCAAGCCCAGAACTTTATGAAAATAGCTCAAGAAATTCGCGCCGGTAACGTCATCATGCACGGCAAAGACCCCATGGTTGTTTTGAAAACCGAATACAGCCGAGGCGGACGCAACTCCGCCACGGTGCGCATGAAGCTCAAAAGCCTGATTGCCAACTTCAACACCGAGGTGGTGTTCAAGGCCGACGACAAGATGGACCAAATCGTTTTGGAAAAGAAAGACTGCACCTATTCTTACTTTGCCGACCCCATGTATGTATGGATGGACACCGAGTTCAACCAATACGAAGTAGAAAACGAAAACATGGGTGACTCGCTCAACTACTTGGAAGACGGCATGACCGCCGAAGTGGTGTTTTATGACGGTAAAGCCATATCAGTGGAACTCCCCACCAGCGTGGTGCGTGAAATCACTTGGACCGAACCCGCCGTGAAAGGCGACACCTCTGGCAAAGTGCTCAAGCCCGCGAAAATAGCCACCGGCTTTGATATCAATGTGCCTATTTTTGTGGCGCAAGGCGATAAAGTGGAAATTGACACCCGCACCGCCGAATACCGCAAGCGCGTCTAATTTTTTTCAAGCCCCGGCTGCGGCCTGGGCAAGCCCTGAACGCCAAGGGCGATAGATGAACGCTGACTTTTCATCTGCTGTGGGCAGCTTGCCAGCCAAACGGCTCATATAGCGTGGAAAGCAGTACATAGCGCCAGCCACCAATTCGTCAACGCTCAACTGGCGGGGACGATTGGGCATGGGTACCCTGTCATGGGTGAGGCCCCAACCGGCATAAAAAGAGCGTCCGTAGCAGCTGACTTTTTTGCCACGCAGCAAGGCTTCAAAGCCTGCCAGCGAATTCATGACATGCACCTCGTTGATCTTGGGCAGCAGCTGACACAAGGTGGCATCGCCCACGATTTCATCAAACCATTGGTAGGCTTCTTGGTAGCCAAGACCACCCAACTGCATGTCAGCAAGAACCGCTGGATGGGGTTTGTAGACGATATAGGCATCGGCATTGGCCTGACACACCGCTTGGAGCAAGCCTAAATTGGTACGAATGCTCTGGGAACCATGCTTGAGCGAAGGGTCGGACTCGACCTGACCCACCACCAAAATAACCCTCTCTGCTTTGACGGGTCTACGCCAAGCAGCGCTTTCCCTGCTGAAACGGGTATGCAACTCATCGCAAGCGGCAATGCAACTCACCACCGAGGCATGGGCCTCCACATGGTCGGCCCATAGCAAAGCCTGCTTCAAGGCCACCCGCCCTTTTCGGTTGCCGGTGGCCACATCGGGGTGGGGTTTGTAAACGATAAAAGCATCTGGGTGAGCCAAGCGAACGGCTTGCAGCAGCCCAAGATTGGTTTGGATGGAAGTGCAACCTATGCGTTCTCTTCCAGCGCTGCATGCCCACAAACACCCAGCGTTGATCCAGCCGTGGGCCATGCCACTGCACTGCGGTTTGTTGCTGCAACACCAACCAAGGCATGACATCCATCACGCCACCGCGTTGGTGGGTGATGGGGTTGAGGTAGCGGCTGTAGCGCAGGTAGCGGGGCCGAAAGTAGCCCTCTTCCACCACCACCACTTTGATGCCCAGCAAGCTGGCCAAAACCATGGCCTTGGCGTGATGCGGCCGCGCTTGGCCAAACAACACAATGCAATCGACCTTGAAAGTGGTGAACATGTATTGCAAAAACATGGGCCATTCCACCAAAGCACCTCGAAAGCGCATTGGAATACTGGCATTGCAATCCCACTCGTCGCCGCCACTGAAAGCCACCCGGTTGACCAAGGGCACGCCGTTGTCTTTGAGCCAATGCGTGAGGCGGTCAAAAAATGGCCCAACCGGCCCTTGCAACAGCAACACCGAGCGGCTTTGCAGCAAAGCTGTCAGCGCGGGATTGCCAGAAACAGTTTGTAAATAAAGATCGTTTTTCAATGTTTTTATTCTTGGGCAGGCTACCGCAGTGGTACAACCACCCTAGCAGCTCCTGAAAAAATGAATGCTTTTTTATGAAATAAATAATAACTTTAACTTAAAATTTATGATAATTCAATTTTTACTAATTATTTGTAGCTAATTTATTAAATAGCAAAAATAAAACCAACTAAGTCAAAGACTTAATTGGTTTATTTAAATAACACAGGCTGAAAGACCCGCCTGAGCTCAATCAGGGTCAGCGGTATCCAAAGTCTCGGAGGCATCCAAAGGCAAACGCGCCAATGCCTCGGCCTCGGGCAGTGCCTCCACGCCTTTCAAGACACGGCGCATTTGCTTGCTGCGGGTATCGGCGCGGTCCAAAGTATCGGCAGCTTTTTGCACCTGCTCGCGCACCTTGGCCACCCATTCACCATAGCGATCAAACTCGGTTTTAACCGCGCCCAGCACTTTCCACACTTCAGAGGCTTGCTTCTCCAGCGCCAAGGTGCGAAAACCCATGTGCAAGCTGTTCAAAATAGCCAGCAAAGTCGTGGGCCCCGCCAGCGTGACCCGGTAGTCGCGCTGCAAACTGTCCATGAGACCGGGGCGGCGCAGCACCTCGGCATACAAACCTTCCACCGGCAAAAACAAAATCGCAAAGTCGGTGGTGTGTGGC
>CANLWQ010000033.1 GCA_947494405.1 Comamonadaceae bacterium
AGTGTTGCGCTGCAGTCCTGCTTGGATGCCGCCCCCGTCCACCGGCAGTTTGGTCAGCGTGGCAGGTGCGCTAGAGAGCGATGCCTTCATCACGCACAACCACCTGATTCAGCAAGCTTGGGGTACACAGCGCGTGCCTCGTGCAGAGAACTTGGCTGGCTTGCATCATTTCAGCATCGTCAATGAGTTGGCCAAGCCGGGCTCATACCTGCATGGTTTGTTGATGCATCAATTAGGCGTTTAATCTCGTAATTTCAACAGTCCCGCTGCCAGTGCCGTGCCGCTCAATATCATGACCGCACACACAATCACCCAAGTGGTGATGAGTTCATCTAAGAAAACAACCCCAATAAGATTGGCAAACAAGGGAATCAGGTAGGTCACGGTCATGGTCCGAGAAGCACCCACTTTGGCGATCAAGCGAAAATAAAGCACATAGGCCAGTCCGGTGCACACGGCGCCAATCATCAGCAAACTCCACCAAGCGCTGTCGCTGGGCCACACACTGGGCCAAAACCAAATGCCAGGTATGAACAAAACCAAAGAAGCGCCTATTTGGCTGCCGGCCGCAATGGTCATGGTGGGCACCCCGCTTAAATAGCGTTGCGAGTAATGGGTGCTTAATCCATAACAAGTTGTGGCGACCAAACACGCCAGGACCGCCCATCCCGAACCACCGGCTTTGAATGAAATGCCTCCAGGCATGGTCAAGGCCAAGAGCGCCGCGCCTGCAAACCCCAAGAGCAAGCCCAAGCCACGTGAGAGACCTGGGCGTTGTTTGAGCCAAACCCAAGCGATCAATGCGCCAAACAGCGGGGTGGTGGAATTCAAAATCGAGGACATTCCGGTGGATATGTACATCACCGCGTAGGCATAACAAATAAAGGGGATACCGGAATTCACCACACCCATAGGGAGAATGCGTCTCCAGTGTTCTAGCAAACTGTTGGCCTGTCCTTGCCAAAGCAAAAAAGGCAACAAGGTGAGCCATGCCACACTGACGCGCAACCATGCGGTTGTCCAGCTGCCGAACTCTTGCGAGGTCAAGCGCATGAACAAAAAAGAGGAGCCCCAAATCAAACCCAGCAACACAAAATCCGGCAGCCATTGACGCCACCGTGAGGCCTGTGTCACAAAAGGGTACCTTCGCGTTGCAATAAATCCAGCTTGCGCCACATGCCGCCCGAATAACCTGTCAGGGCGCCATTCGCGCCCACCACTCTGTGGCAAGGAATGATGATGCTCAAGGGGTTGCGTCCCACGGCCGCACCCACGGCACGCGCTGCTTTGGCTTGCCCTAGGTGCTGTGCGAGTTCACCATAAGTGGAATAGCGTCCATACGGTATGGCCAACAAAGCACGCCACACACGTCGTTGGAAATCGCTGCCACTCACCAGGTCTAAGGGGATGTCAAACGAGCTTCGTTTGCCAGCGAAGTAATCGTTCAGTTGCGACTTGGCCAAGCGCAACCAATGGTGAGAAGACCCCCATGGCAGATGCGACAAATCAGGGCGGTGAGCCTGATCATCAAACCATACACCGCACAAACCTTTGTGGCTGGCCACCAAGGTGAGGGGCCCCAGTGCAGAGTTGATGGGCATTTGCCAAGCGTTGGCATTAAAGGGTGCTTGAACGAAGGAGGTCAGCATGTGTCTAAAAGAGCGCGGTGTGTTCAGGCTAAGCAGTTTGATGAGGTTCATCATACGACCAGCGAGTGTCAGCCTGCGACCAGCTCAGCTTCTACAATGTCGCGATGCAACCCCAAGCCTCTATTTTCAAGGCCTATGACATTCGCGGTGTGGTGCCTTCATCGCTCAATCCTGCTGTCGCACTCGCCTTAGGGCGAGCCTTTGGCACCCAAGCGCTGGCGCAAGGGGAAACCAAAGTGGCTGTCGGGCGCGATGGCCGATTAAGCGGGCCCGAATTGATGCAAGCTTTGGTGCAAGGTTTGGTCGACGCTGGGGTAGAAGTGATGGATGTGGGCATGGTCACCACGCCTCAGTTGTACTTCGCAGCCCACACCTTGTGCACCAGCGGCATTCAAATCACCGGCAGTCACAACCCCAAGGACTACAACGGTTTCAAAATGGTGATGGCCGGTCGTGCGATTTACGGCGACGAAATTCAAGGCCTGCGCCAAATGATGCAAGACGAAACTTGGCAACTCACCAGCGGCGGCAGTCATCAACAGCTAAGCGTGAACCAAGCCTACCAAGAGCGCATCGTTAAAGATATTCACTTGAGTCGCCCCATGCGTATCGTGGTCGACAGCGGCAACGGCGTCGCAGGTGCTTCGGCACCCGCTGTATTGCGCGCCATTGGTTGCGAGGTGATTGAACTTTTCAGCGAGGTGGATGGCAATTTCCCCAACCACCACCCCGACCCCAGCAAGCCCGAAAACCTGCGCGACCTGATGCAGGCATTGCAAACCAGCGGTGCTGAGTTGGGTTTGGCATTCGATGGAGATGGCGACCGCTTGGGTATAGTCACCCAAGACGGTCAAACCATTTACCCCGATCGCCAGATGGTGTTGTTCGCCCGCGATGTGCTGCAAAGAGTGCCAGGTGGCGCTATTGTGTTTGATGTGAAATGCTCGCAGCAACTCGCGCCGGCCATTCGTGCGGCAGGCGGTACACCGGTGATGTTCAAAACTGGCCACTCGCTGATCAAAGCAAAAATGAAGACCATCGATTCCCCTTTGGGCGGTGAGATGAGCGGCCATGTGTTTTTCAAAGAACGTTGGTATGGCTTTGACGACGGCACTTACGCAGGCTGTCGGTTACTCGAAATTTTGAGCCGCTCGGTTGATGCCACTGCCACCTTGCATGCTTTGCCCACCAGTCAATCAACCCCCGAACTCAATGTGGCTTGCGCTGAGGGCGAGCCGCACCGCGTGACCGCCGATTTATTGAAACTGACGCAAACCCAAGGTCTGCCGTCGCCCGCGCATCAACCGGTGTTGTGCGACATCGACGGTGTTCGCATCGATTGGTCTGATGGCTTTGGGCTGGTGCGAGCCTCCAACACCACGCCGGTGTTGGTGCTGCGTTTCGAAGGGCAAAACCAAGCCGCTTTGCAGCGCATTGAAGCCGACATGATGAGCTTGCTGCGCCAAGTCAAACCCGACGCCACGGTCCAAGAGGCGGCGCATTGAGGGTATTGCTGGTCAAGCTGTCTTCATTGGGGGATGTGGTTCACAGTTTGCCCGCTGCCATGGACATGCACCGCAGTATGGGCGAGGTGCAAATTGACTGGGTGGTAGAGCCGGCATTTGCACCGGTGTTAAAGCTGTGTCCGGCTGTCAATCGCATCATCCCTTGCGATATGCGGCACTGGCGTCGCCAGTGGTGGCGCGCTGAGACCCGTCGCGCTTGGCAAGCCTTCAAACACGACCTGCAAACCACCGCTTACGACGCGGTGATTGATTTGCAAGGACTGAGTAAATCAGCACTGGTCTCGGCAATCGCCCACTTAAGCGCCAACGGAAAACGCTACGCCATGGCCCAAGGCACCGAAGGCTCGGGCTATGAAGCGCCTACCCGCTGGGTGGCCGATGTGTTGATTGACTGTCCATGGCACAGCCATGCTGTCGACAGAGGCCGTCATGTGTGTGCAAAGGCCATGGGCTATGCCCTAGCCGCACAAGTCAGCAGCTTGGGTTGCACACCCCATGCCGAGGTGATGAGTTCCACCGTGGCCTTGGTGCATGGCAGTTCGCGTGCTGACAAATCCTGGCCGCTGACGCATTGGCAGGCACTGGGCCAAGCTTTGCAAGCGCAGGGGTTGCATTTGGCTTTGCCGCATGCCACCGACAGCGAACTGCACACCGCACAAGCGGTTGCCAGTGCTTGTCCAGGCGCGGTGATTTGGCCGCGTTCGAACTTGGTGCAACTCACTCAACGGCTGGCGGCCTGCGCGGGTGTGATTGGTGTGGACAGCGGCGTGAGCCATATCGCTGTGGCTCTTGGTTTGCCGCATGTACAAATTTATAACTTCGATACGGCTTGGCGAACTGGGCCGCTGGGCTGTGCATGGCAGCAAAGCGTGTTTGCCCCAAACAGTCCCAGCATTGACCAAGTGTTGCATGCTTGGGCGCAATGTTGGGCTGCTGCAAAGTTGCGCCCCCTGTGATGCGCCATCTGTATTCATTGCTGATGCAGGCCTTGATGCCTTTTCTGTGGCTGAAATTGCGTTTGCGCGCAAGACATGAACCCATTTATGGTGAATCGATGGGTGAAAGGTTTGGCTATTACCAACAACCAGCGCTTGCCGGAGCATTGTGGATACACGCGGTGTCTTTGGGTGAGACCCGCTCTGTAGTTGCCTTGGTGAAGGCTTTGCGCGACACCTATCCCGACTTGCGATTGTTATTGACACATGGCACAGCCACAGGGCGCAGCGAAGGTTTGACCTTATTGCGCGCAGGAGACGCGCAAGTTTGGTTGCCATGGGACACCCCGGGTGCGGTACATCGGTTCTTGCGGCATTTCCGTCCGCGTCTTGGCCTGTTGATTGAAACAGAAGTCTGGCCCAACCTCACCCTCATTGCCAAACAACAAGGCCTGCCTTTGGTCTTGGTCAATGCCCGTTTGAGCCAGCGTTCTTGGAAAACCGCGAACCGCTGGTCAGCCCTGTCCACACCTACCTACAGCAGTTTGAAGGCGGTGTGGGCGCAAACCGATGAAGATGCCAAGCGGCTGCAAAGCTTGGGCGCGCCTGTGAGTGCCGTCATGGGTAATTTGAAGTTTGATGCGCATGTGAATACACAAACCTTGGCGATAGGACATGCTTGGCGTAAAGCTTTGACGAATCGGCCCGTGGTGTTGTTGGCGATTTCTCGTGAGCAAGAAGAGGCTATGTTCTTCGAAGTGTTGCAACAGCACCCTGAGTACCTCAGGCAGGCGCAGTGGTGGACAGTGCCAAGGCATCCGCAGCGTTTTGATGATGTGGCTTCACTGATGCAAGCCACGGGCTTGCCGTGGCACAGACGCAGTCAATGGCCCAAAGATTTGGCTCAGCAAGAAGCAGTTCAAGGGTCGACACTGGTGTTGGGCGACAGCTTGGGCGAAATGCCTTTTTATTACGGCGCAGCAAGCGTGGCAATACTGGGCGGAAGTTTTGCGCCATTGGGCGGGCAAAACCTGATTGAGGCGTGCGCCTGCGCTTGTCCTGTGGTGATGGGGCCGCACACCTTTAACTTCAAGCAAGCCGCGCAATGGGCATTAGCTGAGCAAGCCGCGCTGCGTTGTCCCGACATGGCTTCAGCCATGCGTGAAGCTTTGGCATTGGCCTTGGATAAACAGCGCCAAGAAACAATGTCGCAAGCGGGTCAGCAATTTGCACGCAGCCACCAAGGCGCGGTTGCAAATTGCATCACCGCTTTAGGCAAGCTCTGGGATTAGTATTTTTCCGGAACGATCATCTGATCGGGCACGGGGTGGCGGATGTAGTCAGGGTTACGTACCCTGGCTGGCAAAGCAATCTCTGCGTGCTCAATTTCATGGTATTGAAACTGGCTCAGCAAATGGTTGATGCAATTCAGGCGAGCACGTTTTTTATCCACAGCTTGAACCACCCACCAAGGGGCTTCGGGGATATGGGTGCGCTCAATCATGGTCTCTTTGGCGCGGGTGTAATCTTCCCAGCGGCGACGGCTCTCTAAGTCCATGGGGCTGAGCTTCCATTGTTTCAACGGGTCGTGAATGCGACCCAAGAAGCGGGCATGTTGCTCGTCATCGGTGATGGAAAACCAATACTTCAACAAAATGATGCCACTGCGCACCAGCATTTTTTCGAACTCAGGAACGGTGCGAAAAAACTCTTCGTACTCATCTTCATTGCAAAAGCCCATGACCCGCTCAACACCTGCGCGGTTGTACCAGCTTCGGTCAAACAAGACGATTTCACCTGCAGCCGGCAAGTGAGTGACGTAGCGTTGAAAGTACCACTGGGTGCGTTCGCGGTCGTTGGGTGCAGGCAGTGCAGTCACGCGGCAAACACGGGGATTGAGGCGCTGGGTGATGCGCTTGATCACGCCGCCTTTGCCAGCCGCATCGCGACCCTCAAACAAAATAACCACCTTTTGCTTGGTGGCTACCACCCAATCTTGCAGCTTAACGAGCTCACCTTGCAAACGCAAAAGCTCTCGGAAATAGATGGCCCGAGATTTTCTTTCTTCTTCCGTGGCCAAGGGGTCATTTTCATCTTGGCCATCTTCCAAAGTCATCTCTAGCTCTTCGTCGATGGAGTCTAGTATGTCTTCTCTGATTTTGCGCAACTGCTCGGCATCAAACTGTGGCTGGTTGGTCATGCTGTCTCCCTTTGAATAGCTGTTTCAGTCAAAACTTTTTTCCCAGAACGGGAAGCGCTGATAGGCGTGATGTGAATCACCGAAAAACCAGGGCAGGCATAACGCTCGATATCGTGTGCATGCAATGGATATGAATTGCAATTGGAAAAACGCCGCCAAAAAGAATCGTAAATCCCGCATTGCAACTTATCGTCTTCTGCTGCTTTTAAAAAGAAACACTGTTTGTTCAAACAGCAATTTCCACATTGGGTACAAGTACCTTGTATTTGTACAGGAATATTTTTTTCACGCAGAAAAACGTCTTCCAAGAAATGGGTCACGGGACCTTTTGACAACTCTTCCAAATGAATTCGAATTTTGCGCAAACTGTCTGCGTAATTCAGGATAATTTTTTTATCCCAAAAAAGTAAAAAAAGAAAAAAAGGCAAGACAGGCGTCAAGAGTGAGGTAATGAAAAAAATTACTTTGGAAAAATATTTCACTTAAGTCCCATGCAGTTGGCATAAAAAGTAGTTGTGGCTGGCCAATCCGAAAAAATGCCCCGAATGCCCACGTCTTTGGCTAAAACATCCAAGGCTTCCAAAATCGCACCTTCATGATGTATGCCTTTGGTGACGGTTTGGTAATACCAACCACCTTTGTCTTGTGCCATCACGCCAGAGCGTTCCAGCGACCAAGTGATGATTTCAAGGCCAGCACTTTTGACGTCTTTGGCGTACGCAGACGGGCCCAATTTCCCCTCTTGCAAACTCAGCAACGCATATATTGGTGGCGCCACAATGGTGACGCCTTTTGCTTTGTATTCTTTGAGTGTCTTTAAAGAGGGAAGGTCATTGATGGTTTCTGCTGCATCCAAAAAAACGGCTTGTTTGGCGAATTGGGGCTCATTTTTGATCCAGTAAAAAATATCTGCTGAATGAAATGATTGCGCAAATACATCTTGTGGGTTGACCCCAGCCGCCTTGTATTCATCAAGCATTTTTTGTGCATAGTCTTGTTGACTGAATCCTTCAAACGGCATGGGGACGCTGGCTTCTTTGAGCTCTGGTGTCATCTTGACGCCCAGTCGTTGAAAGAGTGCGATGCTTTCTTGGTGGCTCATCAAAGTGCCACTGGTGGGGCCTGCATACAAGTCGGTGCGCCAGGTGGGGGTGCCAGCGGCATACTCTTGGGGTGTGAGGGCTTTGGGGTTGAACCCATCCATCTTGCCGCGCAAGGATTTGAATTCCGCCAAAGTGATGTCGCTTGTTCGGCACTCGGCTGAAGCGGGGGTTTTTGTTTCGGCGTTGTAGGGCTTGAAGGCTTGTGTGCATTTGCTGGCCAAAGGGGTCAGCAATATATTGGTGGAAGTGTGCAGGTCATTTTGCGCATGACGGCAAACAAGTTGCTTGTCTTTGGTGAATGTGACATCGCATTCAATCACGCCGGCTCCCATGCGTGCCGCAGCTTCATAAGATTCCAGCGTGTGCTCTGGGAACATCAGTGCTGCACCACGGTGACCTATAGAGAAATTTGATTTTTTAAAAGGCCCATTGCTGCAGCTTTGTAGTTTTTGCTTCAATGGAGAGTCATTCATTTGCGACACCAGAAAAAACGGTCTGGGGCCTAGCTGAACATAAGAAGCGTCGGTAGTGGGCTGGGAGAAAACGCCAAGAGGAATAAGGAGGCTTAAAGTAGTCAGTGCTCTCAATACTTGATTAAACATCTCTGTATTTCTTAACTAGTGATGACCCATCCTAAAAAAATTGCGTGAAAATTTGATGACACCTAGGAGCCGTCGCAAACGTACTCGGTATATGTCTTGCCCGGGCTCTCAACTGTCAGCACCACATTGAATGAGCCTGAAGCATTGCGCGTGACAAGAACACCATAGTCATCTAGCTTCTGCTCTTGGGCGGATTGCTTGGCTGCATTCCACACTTGCAGCAAATTCTCAACTTGGTAAGTGCGTAACTTTTGAAGCGCCTGTCTGGCCTGCGGCTTTAATTTGACTAAATGGATATGCATTTGGTTTTGCGAGCGGAAATTTTTGGGGTTGATGACCAGCGCAATCGATTCGGGTGCTATGCGCGTGCTGGCTACCTCCCATGCATAGGGCCAAATCGCATCTGGCCTGAGCGGGTCTTCAACACCGGTGATGGTCTGTTTGGGTAGCACCAAGCCGTGAACAAAATCAGCAGGGCAGCTGCACATTTTGATATCTCTGATGGCAACAAATGCCTCGTTGCTGGCCCAGATCTCCGTCGTTTTTTGACATGAATTTTCGTTGCCACACATGGCACTGGCAACCGGTGCGCGGCACTTTTGACAGTAGTTGGCTGATGGCGGTGCCGTGCAGTTTTGCACAATATCTAAAAGTATGTCGCTGTATTTGGTGGCATGGGCGTTACCCCACAGGCCAAGCGTTATGCACACAAGAAGCAAGACTTGGCTGAATTGAAACATCCTCTTTGTTGACATTGCCAGTCGCATACCCGTACCTCTGAAAATGGATTTCAGATCGTAATGCACCACGGTGAAAAATTTGATGACCTAGGCTGTCATCAAGCAAACATATTCTTATGGCAAGCTAATTGCCAAATGATTGAGACAATGAATACAGCTAATTCAATACTAGGACCGCGCTTAAGGCAGTTCAAACAGCATCTTCAAGAGCAAGGGTTTGTATCTCCTCTTTTAGGCGAGTTGGAGCCCATGTACGCTGCTCCCAAATCCACCAACAGACGAGAAATTTTTGGCCTTGTCTTAGAAGGCGACTTGTTGGTGAAGTCTGAAGATGAAGTGAACACCTATCTAACAGGCGAGCTTTTTTTCATCAACAAAATCAGCCATTTTGAAATTCAAGCCGGCCCTGTGGGGGCGAAATATTTATTCGCTTTCAAGCAAGTCAAAAACTTGGGCTTGGTGAGCTAAAGCCCCCAACTTTTGCATCAAGGTTCAAGCAAGTTGTTGATGCCTTGCAAATCTTGCAATTGCAAAGTGCCGCTGACTTGTCTTAATCGCAAATGCCCCATTAAAACGTCGTAGCGGGCTTTGGCCAGTTTGGCCCGGGTATCAAACAATTTACTTTGTGCATCCAATACATTCATATTGATGCGAACACCTACGGTGTAGCCCAGTTTGTTGGCTTCAAGTGCAACTTTGCCGGACTCTACTGCGGCCTGCAAGGCTTTGACTTGGCTCACACCAGACACCACACCAAAGAAAGCAGCGCGGGTGTTTTGTGCCACGGTACGGGTGGCAGCATCTAGGTCGGCTTGGGCTTTTTGCGTCAGCGACAAAGTTTCGCGTACACGGTTGTCCAAGGCGTTGCCGGTATAAAAAGGCCATGAAAGTACCAATGCACCTGTGGTGAGGTTGGAGGTGGCACCAAAAGGCACAGCACCAGAGGAGGATGCATTGGTGTTGTTACTGAAGGTATGGCTAAGCTGCATATCCACTGTGGGATTCAAGGCCGCTTTGGCTTTTTGTGTTTCAAGTTCAGTGACCTTCAAACCAATTGCAGCTTGCCGCAACCCAGGGTTTTTTTCTGAACTCATGCTGACCCATTCTTCAACTTGCGCTGGGATCAGCGCGCTGGGTTCTGCTTTAGCCAGCATGGTTTTCGGTTGGGTGCCCATTTTTCCGACCACTTGATCGAGGGCGAGTTTTTTGACCTGCAAATCGTTTTGCGCACCAATTTCTTGGGCTGTCACCAAGTCAAAGCCTGCTTGGGCTTCGCGGGTGTCGGTGATGGTGGCGGTGCCCACTTCAAAATTGCGCTTAGCGGAAGCCAATTGTTCCGCCACAGCGGCTTTTTGGGCTTGCACAAATGCCAAGGTGTCAAGCGACGCCAAGACATCAAAATAGGCTTGGCTGACCCGCACCATCAGGTCTTGTTCGGCTGCAGCAAGTTGTTCTTCTACCGCTTGCATTTGCAAACTGCTTTGGGCAACTTCGGCTTTGTCACCAGGGCGGTACAGGGGCTGTGAACCTACCACTGTGGCAGTGTTGGAACCATAAAAGCGGGAAAAACTGGGGTTGGTTACCAGTGTTTTGCTGGGGTCGTAGCTGATGTTATTTTTAGAAACATTGACACTCAAACTGCCTGTTGGGCCTAGCTTGGATTGGGCTTGGGCTGATCTCAGTCGCGTGGCTTCAAACTGCGCTTGCACCGATTGGTAATTGGCATCAAAGCCACGGGCAGCTTCATAAAGTTCAAGCAAGCTTTGACCCTGGGCCATGCCGCAAAAAGACAAAGCCATGGCCGAGATAAGGGGCAGGGTACGAAAAGAACGCATGGTCTTCCTTTGGGGTAGGCGAATCAAAATTGAAAAGCAGGGGTTTGCGCAAAGCCGTGCAAGCGTGGCAGAACCACATCCCACAAAACCTGCGAGTGCATATCGCCATGGCTGCCGAGGGTGAAGCGGGTAGCTTGCATCATAGGTTCTTCCCCCACCACAGCAATCAAACGACCACCGGGTTTGAGCAGTTTGAGCAGTTCTTCTGGCACCTGGGCGACAGAGCCGGTGAGGACGATGGCGTCGACAGGACTGAGGTTTTGCGGCACGCCATCGCTTTGGCGCAGTTCGACATTGCGACAACCTGCATGTTGCAATTGGGTTTGCGCCTGAGCCAATAAATCTGGGTGGCGTTCAAGACTTAACACTTTAGAAGTCAAGCTGGCCAACAAGGCTGTGAGGTAGCCACTGCCTGTGCCAATTTCAAGCACCGTATCGCTGGCTTGCAGCAACAGGTCTTGTGCCAAGCGAGCCGCCACCCGAGGCGCGAGCATGGATTCGCCATGCCAAAGGGGGATCTCGGTATCGCTGTAAGCCACTTCTTGGTAGGCCGCAGGAACAAACAGACTGCGGTCTAGCTGAGAGAGTTGCTCCAGCACACCCAGATTGAGCACACTCCAAGGACGGATTTGCTGCTCAACCATATTGAAGCGGGCAAGTTCTGTGTTCATAAATTGCAAACAAGGATAGGAGTTGGAAAAATTTTAACCAGCACGATGGCTCTCATTGTCGGTGGAAACACCCCACAAGCGTTTAAGCCATTGAGTCAGATCATCCAGATAACAGTAGACCACCGGCACAACCACCAAAGTCAGCAGCGAAGAAGTGATGACGCCACCAATAACCGCCTGTCCCAAGGGCGCGCGTTGCTCTGCGCCTTCGCTGGTCGATAAGGCCAAAGGCATCATGCCAAAAATCATGGCCAAGGTGGTCATCAAAATAGGACGCAAGCGCACTTTGGCCGCCATCAGCAAGGCATCGGTGCGACTTAAGGGGGCTTGGTGGGTGCCGTCACCATTGTCTAAACCCTCGCGTGCGCGAATCGCAAAGTCGAGCAGCAAAATCGCGTTCTTGGTGACCAAGCCCATGAGCATGATCACCCCAATGATTGAGAACAAAGACAAGGTGGACTGAAACAGCATCAGCGCCAACACCACACCAATCAATGTCAACGGCAGCGCGGTCATCAAGGCCAGCGGTTGTAAAAAGCTTTTGAACTGACTGGCCAAAATCATGTAAATGAAAATGATCGCCATCACCAGCGCGGAAATCGCATAGGCGAAGGACTCTTTCATGCTTTTCGTCGAGCCGCCAAACTGATAGCGATAGCCATCGGGCAGTTGTATGCCAGCCATGATG
>CANLWQ010000034.1 GCA_947494405.1 Comamonadaceae bacterium
ACCCCAGGCGGTCGTGTGGTGGCTTTGCGCGTGCCCGGTGGCGGCGAGATAAGCCGTGGTGAGATTGACGGCTTCACAGAGTTCGTGAAAATTTATGGGGCCAAAGGCTTGGCGTGGATCAAGGTCAATGAAGTGGCCAAAGGCCGCGAGGGACTACAGTCACCGATTGTCAAAAACCTGCACGATAAAGCCATTGCCGACATCTTGTCGCGCAGTGGCGCCAAAGACGGCGATTTGTTGTTCTTTGGCGCAGACAAATCCAAGGTGGTGAATGACGCCATGGGGGCTTTGCGCCTGAAAATTGGCCACAGCGAATTTGCCAAAAAACAAGGGCTGTTGGAAGACCGCTGGGCCCCATTGTGGGTGGTGGACTTCCCCATGTTCGAGTACGACGAGGAAGCCCAACGTTACAACGCTGTCCACCATCCTTTCACCGCCCCCAAAGACGGCCACGAAGACTGGATGGTCACCGCGCCTGAAAAATGCATTGCCAAAGGCTATGACATGGTGCTCAACGGCTGGGAGATTGGCGGGGGCTCGGTGCGTATTCACCGTGCCGACGTGCAGCAAAAAGTGTTTGATGCTTTAAAAATCACACCTGAAGAAGCACAAGTTAAGTTTGGCTTTTTGCTCGATGCTTTGCAGTATGGCGCGCCGCCCCATGGTGGTTTGGCTTTTGGCTTGGACCGCATCGTCACCTTGATGACCGGTGCAGAGTCGATTCGCGATGTGATTGCTTTTCCCAAAACCCAGCGCGCGCAGTGCTTGCTTACCCAAGCGCCTTCGCTGGTGGATGAAAAACAATTGCGTGAATTGCACATCCGGTTGCGAAATGTAGAGTTGGTATCTGCTGCATGACGAAAACAACTCAGACTCACATAGCTTCAGACGCTAGCGACGAAGGCGTGCCTGTATCCGTCAAAATCCGCGAGCGATTAATGGCCTCTCGCCAGCGTTTTCATGCCAATGACAATATCGCCGATTTCATCGAGCCAGGCGAGTTGGAAAAAATTTTGGATGAAGTCGAGGACAAGATGAAGGGCGTGCTCAGCAGCCTCGTCATCGACACCGAAAACGATCACAACACCTCAGACACTGCGCGGCGTGTGGCCAAGATGTATGTGCAAGAAGTGTTCAGAGGACGCTTTGTCAAGCCGCCTGTGATTACCGAGTTCCCCAATGTTGAACACTTAAATGAGTTGATGATTGTGGGGCCCATCACCGTGCGCAGTGCTTGCAGCCACCATTTTTGTCCTGTCATTGGAAAAATATGGATTGGTGTTTTACCCAATAAAAACACCAATGTGATTGGCTTGTCGAAGTACGCTCGATTGGCGGAATGGGTGATGGGGCGTCCCCAAATTCAAGAAGAAGCCGTGGTTCAGTTGGCCGACTTGATTCAAGTCAAAACCCAACCCGATGGCTTAGCCCTTGTCATGGAGGCCACCCACTACTGCATGGCCTGGCGTGGTGTGAAAGACATGGACAGCCGCATGATCAACTCGGTCATGCGTGGCGCATTTTTGAAAGATCCCGATTTGCGTCGCGAGTTTCTTTCACTCATTCCCAAAAAAGACTGAAGACATGTGGGTGCGGTGGCATTAACGCAGTCGCGCCTGTTGGGATGTGACTTCAGCAGCTCACCCACTGCACGCAAACATATTGTGCTGGCCTGGGGGGCTTGGCGCGACAAGCGCGTGGTGCTGGAGAACTTGCAAGCCTGCGACAGTTTGTTGGCTTTCGAGCAAGCTTTGCACACGCCAGGTCCTTGGGTTGGCGGCTTTGATCTGCCTTTTGGCTTGCCCAGAGAGTTGATCACCCAGCTCAACTGGCCTATGGATTGGAAGCCTTGCATAACCCATTTCGCGTCTCTCACACGCGAGCAGATTCGCCAAACTTTCAAGTCCTTTTGTGATGCCCGCCCCGCGGGTGGCAAATTTGCGCACCGTGCCACCGACCTTCCCGCGGGATCCAGCCCTTCCATGAAATGGGTCAACCCGCCCGTGGCGTATATGCTGCACGCGGGCCTGCCCTTGATGCTGCGAGCAGGCTTGGATTTTCCGGGCCTTCACCGGGGCGACACGCAACGCGTGGCATTGGAAGCCTATCCAGGGTGGTTGGCCAGAAAATTGATCGGTACACGCAGCTATAAAAGTGATGACAAGGCCAAGCAAACCGCCGAGCGTTTGATCGCCCGCAAGGATATTTTGCAAGGCTTGGTCAGTGGCCAGGTGGGTGTGACTTTGTACCTGCGCCCCGCACAACATGATGCTGTGGTGGCCGACGCCAGCGGAGACAAACTTGACGCGGTCTTGTGCATGGTGCAAGCCGCCGTGGCGCAGCAATGTCATGCACAAGGCGATATGCGCTATGGCTTGCCCAAAGACATGGACACACTGGAAGGATGGATTACCGGCGTATGAGTTTTGCGCTGGTTGAATGGATAGAGACGCCTCGTTTGGTCTTGCGCTGTCCCTATCCAGGCGATGGTGAAGCCCTGTACCAAGCCGTCGCTGAGAGTTTGTCGGCGCTTAGGCTGTGGCCCGATTCATTGCCGTGGGCACAAAAACCGCAGTCCGCAGACCGAACAGAAAATTATTGCCAGTCCTGTTTTGGCGCGTTTGTCATGGGTTTGGCTTGGCCTATGTTGATGGTCGATAAGACCAACGGAACGCTTGTAGGTAGCGTGGGTTTTCATCGCATCGACTCCTCTGTTCCAGAGTTTGAATTGGGCTATTGGTGTCGCTCCAGTTACCAAGGGCGCGGCTTGATGAGCGAGGCGGTGGCGGCTTTAAGTGACACGGCTTTGTTGCATATACCCAAGCTGCGCTTGGTGTGCCGTGTGGATGTGCGCAATGCAGCAAGTTGCCGCGTTGTGGAAAAAGCGAATTATGTGTTCAAGCAGTCGGTGAGAGAAGCCTCACAAGACAAAAGCGCCGTTGTGGCTGTGCGAATTTATGAACGTTGGTCGCTGCCACACACCGAACAAGCGGCTTGACGACGCAAACGCATTTCGGTCCACGACAGGCTGCGCCCATCAAGCATTTGCAGTCGACCCACCAAGGAGTCGCCTAAATGGGTGAGCAGCTTGACGGCCTCTGCTGCTTGCAAGCTCCCAATCACACCCACCAACGGGGCCAACACGCCCATGGTGGCGCAGCTGATTTCTTCCGGTGCTAGGTCAGGGGGAAACACGCAGGCATAACAAGGCGAATCTGCTCGCCTGGGGTCATAGGTGGTCAACTGCCCATCCAAGCGTATGACTGCGCCACTGACCAAAGGAATGCGGTGTTGCACGCAAGCCAAGTTGAGCATATGGCGGGTTTGAAAATTGTCACTGCAGTCGAGCACCACATGGGTGTTGGGCAAAAGTTGAGCCAGTAACTGTGCGTCGGCCTTTTGCGGCAAAGCCGTGACTTGGATGTCGGGGTTGAGTGCCAACATGGCCTCTTTTGCCGAAGACACTTTGCTGTGTCCCACGCGATCGGTGGTGTGGGCGATTTGGCGTTGCAAATTGGTGAGGTCAACCTCATCGTGATCGAGCAAAGTGATGTGGCCGACACCGCTGGCCGCCAAAAACAAAGCGGCGCTACACCCCAAACCACCCGCACCAATGATCAGTGCATGACTGTCGAGGAGTTGTTGTTGGCCTAGGTCACCCAACTCATTGAGCAGGATATGCCGTGAATAACGCAGAAGTTGTGCGTCATTCACGCTTTACTGTTCCTTTTTATCAGCAGCACGCTCAGTCAGTGTTTTGCTGACCTTGACGGGCTGGTTTTTCAAGCGGTTAAGGGCTTGCTGCAATTGAAAGTCTTCAGCGCTGCCGTATTCGGGCGTTTTGCGATCCGCCAAGGGTTTTTTGGATTCTTCTTCCAAGCGTTTCAAAGCTTCATCGCGGGCTTTTTCACGCGCGGGATCTTTGACTTCTTCACCTTGGCCACTGTTCAAATGTTTTTCCAAATCAGCTTCACGGGTACGCAAAGCGGCATAAGGACTGCCTTCGGCGGTGTCGTCAATCAGCAGGTCGGGGACTATGCCTTTGGCTTGAATCGAACGGCCACTGGGGGTGTAGTAGCGGGCAGTGGTGATTTTCAAAGCCGTGTCTGCGCCGAGTTGGCGCACGGTTTGCACAGAGCCTTTGCCAAAGGTCTGGCTGCCCATGAGCGTGGCGCGTTTGTGGTCTTGCAAAGCACCCGCAACAATTTCGCTGGCTGATGCTGAGCCTTCATTGACCAACACTACCAGGGGTACTTTCTTAAAGAAGCCATTGGTTTTGGTGTTGAGGGCAGACACGCTGTCTTGACCACCACGGCGCAGGTAAAACTCTGGCGCAGCTTTGAAGGTGTATTTGCTTTCTTCCAACTGACCGTTGGTGGAAACCACGGTCACGTTATCGGGCAGGAAAACTGCTGAGATAGCCACGGCAGCGTCAAGCAAACCGCCGGGGTCATTGCGCAGATCGAGCACCAAGCCCTTCATTTTGGGGTCTTGCTTGTAGAGTTCTTCAAGCTTGCGCGCCAAGTCATCCACGGTGCGCTCTTGGAATTGGCTCACGCGAATCCAACCGTAACCGGTGTCAATCATTTTGGCTTTGACGCTGACGGTTTTGATCTCTTCACGAATGATGGTGACCGGAAAGGTTCGACTTTCTTGCTTGCGCAAGATGGTCAAAACGACTTTGGTGCGCGGCTCGCCGCGCATGCGCTTGACTGCTTCGTTGAGAGACAAACCTTTCATGGGGGTGTCGTCAACTTTGGTGATCAGGTCGCCGGGCTTCAAGCCTGCGCGATCGGCGGGTGAGCCCTCTATAGGCGACACCACTTTGACCAAGCCCTCTTCTTGAGCGATTTCAATTCCCACACCGACAAACTTGCCGGTCGTGCCTTCGCGGAATTCTTTGTACGATTTTTTGTCGAAATACTGAGAATGGGGGTCAAGGCTTGAGACCATGCCAGCGATAGCGTCGTTAATGAGTTTTTTCTCGTCTACCGATTCCACATAATCGCTTTTAACCATGCTGAAGACGGCGGCGAGCTGTTGCAACTCTTCAAGTGGCAAAGGCGCCATATTGCCGCGAGCAACGGTTTGCAGGGAAAAAGTGGTTAATGCACCCGTCAAGGCGCCTATGCTCAACCAGCCTGCTATTTTAAGTTTTTGGCCCATTTGTCACCTATGTAGAAATCACTAACCTAAGAAAAATTTAGTAACCAGTTTACTGTGCCTGACCTGTTTGCGCGGCCCACCGGTCAAATTAACCTTGGGGCTTGCTGGTTTGTGCCGCCAAGCTGTCGCTGAGGTAATAGCTGCGAATGGGTTTCAGTTGGGCATCCAATTCATACACCAAAGGTTCTCCATTGGGAATACTCAAGCTGACGATGTCTTGGTCTGTGATGTTGTCCAGGTATTTCACCAGTGCGCGCAAAGAGTTGCCGTGAGCACTGACCAACACCCTTTGGCCAGAGCGAATAGCAGGCGCCAGCGCTTCATTCCAAAAAGGCAAAACCCGCGCTACCGTTTCTTTGAGACTTTCGGTGAGAGGTGCTTGACCGGCTTGGAGTTTGGCGTAGCGGGGGTCAGTCCCCTCGTAGCGGCTGTCGCTGGGAAGCAGCGCGGGTGGAGGCACATCGAAACTGCGCCGCCAAGCCATCACTTGTGCGTCTCCATACTTTGTAGCGGTTTCGGCTTTATTCAAACCTTGCAAAGCGCCGTAGTGGCGCTCGTTCAAGCGCCAATCGTGGTTCACGGGTAACCAAGGACGGTCCATGCCATCCAAGGCATGCCACAAGGTATGTATGGCGCGTTTGAGCAGGCTGGTGTAGGTCACATCGAATTCAAAGCCAGCCTCCTTCAACAGCAGGCCAGCACGCCGAGCTTGCTCCACGCCTTTAGGTGTCAGATCGACATCAGCCCAGCCGGTAAAGCGGTTTTCCAGATTCCAAAAAGATTCGCCGTGGCGAATAAGCACAAGGGTATACATGAGGCTAAAAAGACCTTTGAGAGGCAAACAAAAGGAATGCATTCTAAAATGACAGTTCTACGACAAATTTTCAAGGCATTCATGGCGAGCTTTTTGATAGAAAACTGGATGTTGGTGATGGTGGCGGTGCTGTCTGGTATTGCGCTGCTCGTTCCAACTTTGCAATCCATGAGCAGCCCTGGACTGTCGCCTACCCAAGCGGTCTTGCTGATTAACCGCGAAAAAGCCCACATAGTTGATGTTCGCAGTTCCGAAGAGTTCGCCACAGGCCATTTGATTGGTGCCAAAAATATTGCTTTGGACGCCTTGGAGACTGGCCTTGGCAAAGCCTTTAACGACAAGAAACGCCCCCTTATTTTGGTTTGTGCCAGCGGCATTCGCTCGCAAAAAGCACAAAAAATCGCCACCAAACTCGGTTTTGAGCAAGCCCACTGTCTTTCGGGCGGCTTGAAAATTTGGCAAGAAGCCAACTTACCTTTGGAAAAAACTTAAACCACCCATACCACCATGCCTCCCATCAAGATGTACACCACCGCCGTTTGCCCCTATTGCAATCGGGCCAAGCAGTTCCTTAAATCTCGCGGCGTCGAGCAAATCGAAGAGGTGCGCATTGACCTCTCACCCGAGGAGCGCGATCGCATGATGAGCTTGACGGGCAGGCGCACCGTGCCGCAAATCTTCATTGGTGAAACGCATGTGGGGGGGTGCGATGATTTGATCGCTTTGGACGGTCGCGGGGGTCTCGCCCCTTTGCTGCAAGCAAGCTGAGATAATCTGCCCCACCTAAACCTCACCCGCTTAGGAGGCAGTCTCTGGGCGGGTTTTTTATTTTCAGGAAACACACCATGGCCGAAGCCAACGATCCCGTCTTTCAAATTCAACGCATCTACCTTAAAGACGTGTCTTTAGAGCAACCCAATTCACCCGCCATTTTGTTGTCGCAAGAGGCCCCTACGGTGGATATACAAATTGGTTTGGGTTCAGAGCAAATTGGTGAAGGCGTGTTTGAAATCACCGTCACTGCTACTGTCACCACCAAAATCAAAGAGCAAACCATGTTTTTGGTTGAGGCCAAGCAAGCCGGTATTTTTGAGATTCGCAACCTGCCCGAGGGCCAGTTGCAACCCGTCACGGGCATTGCCTGCCCGCAAATCATTTACCCCTATTTGCGCGGCAATGTGGCCGATGTGATTCAGCGTGCCGGTTTCCCACCTGTGCACATGGCAGAAATCAATTTCCAAGCCATGTTTGACCAGCAGCAACGCATGGCTGCTGAACAACAACTGCAGTGAAGCTATTGGTGGTTGGCGCGGGTGCCTGGGGCACGGCCTTGGCTGTGCAGGCCTGCCAACGCCACGACGTGACTTTATGGGCGCGCGACGCTGCATTGATTCAAAGCATGCAGCAGCAGGGTGAAAACCAGCGATATTTGCCTGGCCGCGCAATGCCTAGCGCTTTGCAATTAAGCCACGCCCCTTTTAACCAAGCTTTGTTGCATGTCGACTTAACAGTGCTGGCCGTGCCCATGGCCTCGCTGCGTTCGGTGTTGCAGGCGCTTGCGCCCTTGCAAAAGCAGCAACCACTGGCTTGGTTGTGTAAGGGCTTTGAAGCCGCGCAATCGTCTTCGCAAGCCGGGGGCTTGCTCGCTCACGAGGTGCAAACCGATGTGGCGCCTGGCATGCTCGCCGGCGTTTTGAGTGGCCCCAGTTTTGCCCAAGAAGTCGCCGGCGGTCTTCCAGCCGCCTTGGTGGCCGCCAGTGCGCATGCCAGCGTGCGCGATGCCTTGGTACAGGCTTTTCATGGCGACAACTTGCGCATTTATGCCAATGAAGATGTGGTGGGTGTGGAGGTGGGGGGAGCCGTGAAAAACGTCATGGCGATTGCCACCGGTTTGTGTGACGGTATGCAACTGGGCATGAACGCCCGTGCCGCGCTCATCACCCGGGGTTTGGCAGAAATGACGCGTTTGGGCGTGGCCATGGGAGCGCGCGCCGACACCTTCATGGGGCTGAGCGGCTTAGGCGATTTGGTGCTCACCGCCACGGGCGACTTGAGCCGCAATCGACAGGTGGGTTTGGCGCTGGCGCAAGGCCAGTCGCTGCAACACATATTGCAATCGTTAGGCCATGTGGCCGAGGGCGTGTACAGCGCCCAAACCGTGGTGGCGCGCGCCGCGCAGTTGGGCGTGGACATGCCTATTGCCCAAGCGGTGGTGGCGGTGTTGCAAGGTCAAACCTCGGCCCAGCAAGCCGTCGCCGCATTGATGGGGCGTGGGGCCAAAGGAGAGTAGTTGGCTGACGAATTAAGGATCAAACTTCTATGTTGTCAATCAACCTTGTCGTGCCCAACTTCGCAGCTCCCAGCACCACCAGCGCATCGCCAACCAGCGGGGCTTGCAGGTCAAGGCGACGGCGCACACACAGGTAATCAGGTTGCCAGCCGCGCTGGCGCAGATACTCAATGGCCTGGGCTTCAAGTTGCTTTAACAAGTTGGGCAGTTCAGTGCCACAAGCCAAAGCCTCTTGGCCAAGTTGGCGCAAAGCCATAGACAAATGCACCGCTTCGGCGCGTTCGTTGGCACTTAAATAGCCGTTACGCGAACTCAGTGCCAAGCCATCGGGTGCGCGGCTGGTGTCTACGCCTACAACTTCGATGGGCAGGGCAAACTGGCGCACCATGTGGCGAATCACCATCAGCTGTTGGTAGTCTTTTTTGCCGAACACCGCCACGCCTTGGGCCTGACCTGCAAACACCGCTGTAAATAATTTCATCACCACGGTGCTGACACCAGTGAAAAAGCCGGGGCGAAACTGCCCTTCCAAGATATCGGCAAGCGCTGGGTCGGGTTGCACTTTGAAGGTTTGGGGTTGCGGATACAACTCAGCCTCATCGGGCGCAAACAACACATCGCAACCCTGTGAACGCAGTTTGGCGCAGTCATCTTCAAAAGTGCGGGGATAACTGTCAAAGTCTTCGTGCGGCAAAAACTGCAAGCGATTAACAAAAATACTGGCCACCAACACATCGCCCAAGGGCTTGGCTTGGCGCAGCAAATCCAAATGGCCTTGGTGCAAATTGCCCATGGTGGGCACAAAAGCGGGGCGGTTAAAGCGCTGCAAATGCTGGCGTAACTCGGCCAGCGTACGGGCGATCAACATACGGTGCTTACCAAGCGTGCAATTCGTTCACAGGAAAGCGTTGTTCCTTGACTGCCCGCACAAAAGCTTGCATGGCTTCTAAGATGGTTGAAGCTTCGTTCATGAAGTTGTGCGCGAACTTGGGCACCTTGCCTTGGGTCACACCCAACATATCGTGCAGCACCAAAATTTGTCCCGCTGTGTCCACTCCAGCACCAATGCCTATGGTGGCGCAAGTACTTAGTGCGCGGGTGATGTCGCCCGAAAGTACCGCAGGCACCATTTCCAGCACCAACATTTGCGCGCCGGCTTTTTCCAGTTGCAAAGCATCTTGCATCAACTGCTGCGCGGCGTTGTCGGTGCGGCCTTGCACACGGTAGCCACCCAAGGTGTTCACGCTTTGCGGGGTCAAACCAATGTGTCCGCACACAGGTATGCCACGCGTGACCAAAAACTCCACGGTGGGGGCCAACCACACGCCACCTTCTAGTTTGACCATATGGGCGCCGGCTTGCATCAAAACGCTGGCGCTGCGAAAAGCTTGCTCGGGCGTGGCGTAGGTGCCAAATGGCATATCGCCCAAAACAATAGGACGGCCGTGCTGCTTTTGCACGCTACGTGCCACGCATTCGGTGTGGTAGCGCATGTCCTCTAAGGTAACAGGCAAAGTGCTGTTGTGGCCTTGGCAGACCATGCCCAAAGAGTCGCCTACCAAAATCACTTCTACACCCGCCAAATCGGCCAATGCCGCAAAGCTTGCGTCATAGGCGGTCAGCATGCTGATTTTTTCGCCTTCGCTGTACATCTTCATCAAGCTGTGCAGGGTAATGGCAGCACGCTTGGAGGCGGGTGGGGCACTGGGTTGTACGCTCATGGTGGGTTTTCCTCGAAGAAATCAGTTAACCGGCGCGTAAGCCAAGCGCACATAAATAGGTGCATAGGCCTCGGCTTGGGTGATGTCGACCAAGGTTTCTTTGGCGAGTTCAAGCAAGGCGATGAAGGTGACCAGCAACACCGGCACACCCAAAGTGGCATCAAACAAATCGGCAAACTCAACAAAGCGTTGGCCTTGCAGTTTCTTCAAGACGATGCTCATGTGCTCGCGTACCGACAACTCTTGGCGACTGATTTTGTGGTGCTGTACCAGTTTGGCTCGGCGCAAAATATCCGCCCAAGCTTGCTGCAACTCCACCGCGTCCACATGGGGAAAGCGAGGTTGCAAGGATTGTTCGATGTAAACCTGTGCGCGTAAAAAGTCTCGACCTTGTTGGGGAAACTGATACAAGTTGGCGGCGGCCAATTTGAGTTGCTCGTATTCCAGCAGTCGGCGCACCAACTCGGCTCTGGGGTCTTCGGGCTCCACGCCTTCAGCTACTTTTTTGGGCGGCAGCAGCATGCGTGACTTGATTTCAATCAGCATGGCTGCCATCAGCAAATATTCAGCAGCCAGTTCTAGATTGGTTTTGCGGATTTCCTCGACATAACTGAGGTACTGACGTGTGAGGCCTGCCATCGGAATATCGAGGATGTTGAAGTTTTGCTTGCGAATCAGGTACAGCAGCAAATCGAGTGGGCCTTCAAACGCCTCTAAAAAGATTTGCAGCGCGTCTGGCGGGATGTACAAATCTTGCGGCATGGCAAACAAGGGTTCGCCATACAAACGCGCCACCGCTACATGGTCGATGACAGTAGGCATATGCGGCAAGTCGCCGCTGGGCCCTTGCCAAGGGGATTGCTCATTCGGCGTCATCACTTAACGCTGGGATTGAAATAAACGTAAGGCTTTTGCGCCACGCCGGCCGCCTTGAACTCGCTTTGCTCTGGGGCGTTGAGGGGCTTGTCCCATAACAAGGCGCGGCCTTGGCGTTGCTCGGCTTCGAGCGTGGGCTTGGCGGCTTTGAGTTGCTGGATAAACAGCGAGGCTTCAGAGACGTAGTCAGGGCGGGAGAACAATGACATGGGACTGTCCAAGAGTGGGAGCACTATTCTAGCTACCCAGAATTTTTACAAGCGCTGGCACATCTTCCCTGCAGTTTTCTTCACCAATCTCAGCCAACAAACCGCAGCGTTGCAAAATATCTAAGGGTTGGTCGCGCAAGCCGCCCAATCGCAGGGCCACGCCTTTGGCCTGACAAGCCTCCCACAGTTGGCCCAAGGCATCAGCGCCGCTGGAATCTATGTAAATCAGCCCCGCGCAGTCAAGTACCAAGCTGTGGGTGGGTAAGTCGCTGATGCGTTGCTCGACCAAATTCACTGCACCAAAAAACAAAGCGCCTTGCAAACGGTGAACTTGGGTTTGGCTGTCTCGCCACAGCAAATCGCAACGGGTGAGGCTGGAGACGCGAAATAAAAACGTCAGCGTTGCCGCCGCCAAGCCCACAGCCACCGCCACGCTTAAATCGACCGTGATGGTCAGCACAAACACCGACAATAAGGTGAGGCGATAGGGCCAACGAAATTGCTGCAAATCGGTAAACGCATGCCACTCGCCCATGTTCCAAGCGATAAACACCAAGATGGCGCTCAAAGCTGCCAAGGGCACATGAAACGCCAAGGGCGCAGCCAACAGCATCACCAACAACAGGCTCAGCGCATGAACCATACCCGCGACCGGGCTGGTGGCGCCGTTGTTCACATTGGTCATGGTGCGGGCAATCGTGCCGGTGGCAGGCATGCCGCCCACAAAAGGCATCGCAATATTGGCAATGCCTTGGGCCATC
>CANLWQ010000035.1 GCA_947494405.1 Comamonadaceae bacterium
AACCCGGTGCATGCACCGGGTTGGGCTAAAACTCTCACTGCTGTTTCAGTCAGGGTTTTGTTGCTGTAGGAAACGGCCAAGCAGCTTGCGGGTTCAGCGTGGTTTGAGCCACGTGGGTGGCTGTATGCGAAGCTGAAGGCTTGGTTGCATGAGCAGCAGGTTTGTGGGCGGCTGGTTTAGCAGTCACTTTTTTCGCTGGCGCTTTTTTTACAACCGGCTTTTTGGCCGCTACCGTCTTAGCGCTTACTTTTTTTTTTGACGCTGCTTTTTTAGCAGGCGCTTTTTTTGCGACTACTTTTTTAGCAGGTGCTCTTTTAGCTGCAGGCTTTTTAGCCGCTGCTTTTTTTGCTACAGGCTTCTTAGCCGCTGCTTTTTTGGCAGGTGCTTTTTTCGCAACTGCTTTTTTAGCTACAGGCTTTTTAGCCGCTGCTTTTTTAGCAGGTGCTTTTTTCGCAACTACTTTTTTAGCAGGCGCTTTTTTAGCGACTGGTTTTTTCTTAGCTGCTGCTTTTTTAGCGGCTGGTTTCTTAACTACAGCTTTTTTTGCTGCGGGTTTCTTTGCTGCTGGTTTTTTTGCAGCGGATTTTTTTGCAGTTGCCATTAGATACTCCTAGATCAAGTTCTCAGATCGTTGGTTCAAAACACTTGGCCCTTTATCAAAGCCAAGAGATTCATGGAACTGGACCCGGGTCCAATTCCATGAACGGGGTGTGTTCCACCACGACTTGGCACAAAGATGCCAAAGAAGGGAGGAACAAATGGAGAAAGCATATTTTTGTATCAATCCCAAGTCAGCGCGCCGCCGGTTTGGTATTCAATCACACGAGTTTCAAAGAAATTACGTTCCTTTTTCAAATCGATCATTTCGCTCATCCAAGGAAATGGGTTCTCTTCGTTCGGATACAAAGTTTCTAAGCCGATTTGGGTGGCGCGACGATTGGCAATGTAGCGCAAATAACCTTTGAACATAGACGCATTCATGCCAAGCACACCACGCGGCATGGTGTCTTCTGCATAGCGGTACTCAAGTTCAACGGCTTGGTGAAAGAGATCGATGATCTCTGCCTTGAATTCGCTTGTCCACAAATGTGGGTTTTCAAGCTTGAGTTGGTTGATGAGGTCAATACCAAAATTGCAGTGCATGGACTCATCTCGCAAGATGTATTGGTACTGCTCAGCAGCGCCAGTCATTTTGTTTTGACGCCCCAAGGCCAAAATTTGTGTAAATCCCACATAGAAGAACAAACCCTCCATCAGGCATGCAAACACAATGAGTGATTTGAGCAAGGTTTGATCGGTCTCTGGCGTTCCCGTGTGGAAATGGGGGTCCATGATCGCACCGATAAAGGGAAGCAAGAACTCATCTTTGTTGCGAATAGAAGGCACTTCGTTATAGGCATTGAAAATTTCGCTTTCATCCAAGCCCAAAGACTCAACAATGTATTGGTAGGCATGGGTGTGAATGGCTTCTTCAAATGCTTGGCGTAGCAAAAATTGGCGGCATTCAGGCGCCGTGATGTGACGGTAAGTGCCCAGCACAATGTTGTTGGCTGCCAGCGAATCGGCAGTGACGAAAAATCCAAGATTGCGCTTGACAATACGGCGCTCGTCTTCGGTCAGGCCATTGGGGTCTTTCCACAAAGCGATGTCGCGAGTCATATTGACCTCTTGTGGCATCCAATGGTTTGCGCAGGTGGCTAAGTATTTCTCCCAGGCCCATTTGTATTTGAACGGCACCAGCTGGTTGACATCGGTTTGACCATTGATGATGCGCTTGTCGGCTGCATTGACGCGACGACCAGCGGTGGGTGGTGCAGTCACAGCAGGGGAAACGGGAGCCTTGGCAGAAACTACGGCGCCATCATCTAAAACGCGGGAGGTAGGGATTGCGGTCGAAGCCGCAGGTGGCGTCGAAATATTTGAATTTAAAGCGGCAGCGGTCATTGGCTGTGCTTCTTCTTCCCAGGTCAACATAATAAATTTTCCATCAATGTGATTATGAATGGAGAAATGAGAAATTCACAGTGTTCATTCACATTCCTCCTCTGTTTTGTTGTTCAATTGCGTCGGCGCATGAATGGATGCGCTTGGCAAAGCGGCTTATTTTTTATTGACAGGCTTCACAGGTTGGATCATCAATGCCACACACTTTGATGTCGGTGGCAGGGGTTTGAGCTTGCACCTGTGCACGTGCACTGGCTGCTGCAATTTCCATTGCACTCAAACCAGAACCCGAGCCGGAGGCCACAGCATTGTGTGAGCCAGATTGAACCGTGGATTTCTCCACTTGCGTGGCGCTGCTGGTGCGCAAATAGTAAGTGGTTTTGAGGCCGCGCAACCATGCAAGCTTGTAGGTCTCATCCAGTTTTTTCCCGGATGCGCCTGCCATGTAAATATTGAGTGACTGGGCTTGATCAATCCACTTTTGACGACGCGCCGCAGCTTCTACCAACCACTGCGTTTCCACTTCAAAGGCGGTTGCGTACAAATCTTTGAGGTCTTGCGGTACACGGTCTATGGGGCGCAGCGAGCCATCAAAGTGCTTGAGATCCATGACCATGACATCGTCCCATAAACCCAGGCGCTTGAGGTCTTTGACCAAATAGGAATTGATAATAGTGAACTCGCCGGACAGATTCGATTTGACCGACAGGTTGCCAAAACATGGCTCAATGGAGGCGTCCACACCAACAATGTTGGAGATAGTGGCCGTTGGGGCAATCGCCACGCAATTAGAGTTGCGCATACCGTCGGTTTTGATTTTTTGGCGCAGTGCATCCCAGTTGAGCGTGGTGCTGCGGTCTACTTCGATAAAACCACCGCGGGCTTTTTCCAGCATATTCAGGGTGTCGAGTGGCAATATGCCTTGGTCCCACAAAGAACCTTGGTAGGTGGAATAGCGTCCGCGCTCTTTGGCGAGTTCGGTAGACGCCCAATAAGCGTAATAACAGACGGCTTCCATAGAAGTGTCTGCGAAATCGACAGCAGCTTGGGATGCATAGGGCACACGCATTTCATACAAACTGTCTTGGAAAGCCATGATGCCCATGCCAACAGGACGATGTTTGAAGTTGGAATCGCGCGCTTTTTTGACTGCGTAGTAGTTGATGTCGATCACGTTATCAAGCATGCGCATGGCCGTGGTCACCGTGCGTTTGAGTTTGTCGTGATCAAGTTCTGTGCCTTTAGCGCCTTGTTTGAGGTGGCGAATGAGGTTGACTGAACCCAAATTACACACGGCTGTTTCGGTGTCACTGGTGTTGAGGGTGATTTCAGTACACAAGTTGGAGGAGTGCACAACGCCTACATGCTGCTGGGGCGAGCGCACATTGCAGGCGTCTTTGAAAGTGATCCAAGGGTGACCCGTTTCAAACAACATGGTGAGCATCTTGCGCCAAAGGTCTGCCGCTTGCAAAGTTTTGGTGGGTTGAATCAGGCCTTGTTTGGCTTGAGTTTCGTAGTTGGTGTAGGCGACTTCAAACTCACTGCCAAATTTGTCGTGCAAATCTGGGGTGGTTGAGGGCGAGAACAAAGTCCATTCGCCTTTTTCCATCACGCGACGCATGAACAAATCGGGGATCCAATTGGCGGTGTTCATGTCGTGGGTGCGCCTGCGGTCATCACCGGTGTTTTTGCGCAACTCCAAAAATTCTTCAATGTCCAAGTGCCAAGTCTCTAGGTAAGTGCAAACCGCGCCTTTGCGTTTGCCGCCTTGGTTGACGGCCACGGCGGTGTCGTTCACCACTTTGAGGAAAGGCACAACGCCTTGAGACTCGCCATTGGTGCCTTTGATATGGCTGCCCAAGGCGCGAACACGTGACCAATCGTTACCTAGGCCACCGGCAAATTTGGACAGCAAGGCGTTTTCTTTGATGGACTCGTAGATGCCGTCTAAATCGTCAGGCACGGTGGTCAAGTAGCAGCTCGACAACTGGGGGCGCAAAGTACCGCTGTTGAAAAGCGTGGGTGTGCTGGACATGAAGTCGAAAGAAGACAGAACTTCATAAAACTCGATAGCACGCTCTTCGCGGTTGACTTCGCCAAGCGACAAGCCCATGGCCACACGCATGAAAAAGGACTGGGGCAACTCAATACGCTGCTTACGCACATGAAGAAAGTAGCGGTCATAAAGGGTTTGCAAACCCAAATAATCGAATTGCAGATCGCGCTCGGCTTTGAGTGCTTTGGCCAGACGGGGCAAATCAAACTGCAGCAGGCGTGCGTCGAGCAAGTCGTTGTCAACGCCTTTTTTGATGCAACTTGCGAAGTTATCTATATAGTTTTGCGCCATTTCAGCTTGGGTGACTTCCTTGCCCCAGACTTCTTTGGAGATGGAATACATCAATAAGCGCGCAGTGGCATAGGTGTAATCGGGCTCTTTTTCAATCAGGGTGCGCGCAGCCAACACGGACGCTTTGTGTACCTCTTCCATGGGAATGCCATCGTAGAGGTTACGCATGGTTTCACTCAATATTGGAGCAGCTTTGATATCAGCGCCCAAGCCGGCGCAGGCGGCCTCGACCAAGTGGCGCAGTCGGTCAGTGTCTAGGGCCAAGCGTTTACCGCCATCGATCACGTGCATGACGGGCTCGGCCGGCGCTGCTTGTTCTTTGTGGGCCGCACGCTCTTGGGTTCTTCTCTCGCGGTACAACACATAGGCGCGTGCCACTTCATGGTGGCTGCCGCGCATGAGGCCGAGTTCTACTTGGTCTTGAACGTCTTCAATATGGAAGGTGCCACCACCTGGACGTGAACGAACCAGTGCACGCACCACAGCTTGGGTGAGTTGATCAACGGTTTCTCGCACGCTGGCCGAGGCTGCGCCTTGGGTGCCATGAACAGCCAAAAAAGCTTTCATCATGGCAACCGCAATCTTGGCGGGCTCAAAAGGAACCACTGCTCCATTGCGTCGAATGATTTGGTAGTTACTTAGGCTGGACTGCAAAGTCGAGCTTGTGCTGGCAGCTGTCAAGTCAGAAGGGTTGACGTAGTTGCTGCTGGCCGCAGAGGATGAGGCAATTTGCATCTTGATTAAATTCCTGTTGTACTGAATGCTTTGGTTGACGTATGAATTGCTGCTGGTTTCTGGGAACCAGCAAAAATCAAAATTTGGTTACCCCACACTATATATGGGGTCGGAACTCTTTTCAACACACTACGTGTAGTGTTTGTGAAAAATCGTGAATTTATTGATTTAACCCAAGTTCGGCAGGAAAGTAAGCTGCCTTTAATCCTAAACTGTGTTGCAAATACCGCCACTGAAAACCAATACCTGGGTCTTTTTTGCGCTCTGGTGCGATATGTTCGTGCCCCGCCAAGGATGAAATGGGGTAGTGATTGAGGATCATGGGCAAAAGCGAAATTAAACTTTCGTATTGAAACCCACTAAAGCTCTCGCCTTCCAGGCCTTCAAGCTCTATACCTATAGAAAAGTCGTTGCAATGAGTTCGTCCACGGTGGCTGGACACGCCAGCATGCCAAGCGCTTTGATCGCAGCTGACGAACTGAATCAACTCGCCGCCGCGGCGGATGAAAAAATGCGAAGAGACTTTGACACCACGCAGTTGTTCAAAATACGGATGGCTGTCGTGGTCTAGGGTGTTGGTGAAAAATGCTTGAACCGCGTCCCCATGAAATTGGCCTGGGGGCAGGCTGATGGAGTGCAAGACCACCAGATCGGTTCGAGTGTCTGGCGGGCGAGGTTCGAAGTTGGGCGAGGGAATGTGTTGTGCAAATCTGTACCAACCATTGGACCAACAATCAGTCATGGGCGATCAGCCTTCCCGGGCGCTACGGTGGGCGGCGCTGCAGTAAACCCCCATTGCGCCTTGGACAGCATCAGTTTGCGGGAAATGCACATCGCAATGCGTACACCTCAACATGGTTTGGGGATTTTGAGTTTGGCTGCTGGGGTCTTGGGGTTTGTCAGTATCGTTGCGCTTGGTTCGCAGCCACCAAATCACCCCAGCAATGATGACCAACAAAACGAAGTATTTCATGCGACTTTATTCACCAGAACTTCAAACACAAAGCGCGAACCCACATAAGCCAGTAGCAACATGGCTGTGCCTGCATACAACAGGCGAATCGCCATAGGGCCACGCCAGCCTCTGGCTTGTCGCCCCCAGATCAGCAGCGCATAGGTGAGCCAAGCCATGATCGACAGAACGGTTTTGTGGTCCCAGCGCAAGGCTTTTTCCGCACCATACAAACGCTCGCCAAAGAACAGTCCAGCCAGCAAAGTGGCGGTGAGCAGGAAAAACCCGATATGCACAAAGCGAAAAGTCAGTCGCTCCAGGGTGAGCAAGGGCAAGCCTGAAGGGTCTGCCTCGGCCAAGCGAATTTGACGTTCTGCGCGGTTCATCAAACCGGCATGCACGACTGCAGCGGCAAACAAGGCATAAGAGGCCATGCCCAGCGCCCAATGCAATGGCAGCCAAAGCGATGCGGCGGCATGCAAATCTTGCCCGGGAAAAAACAGTGGCAAAACCACGGCCACCAAACCAGCGCCCGACAGCACCCAGCGGGTTTTCATTTGAGGAAACCAATGATGTTCTATGGTGTAGACCATCAGCACCAACCAAGCGGTGGCCGACAAAGCCGGTGCGAAACCAAAGCGCGGCGTGGTCCCGGGTTCGGGGATGAGGCTGGCCAGCACACTCAAGCCATGGAACAGAGAAATAACCCACAGGTAATTGCGGCTTTGGCTGTGCGACAAACGTCCGCCCAATAAAGCACCTAGTGCATAAGCGAAGGCTGCTACCAAACCCCACACTATGCTGAAGGTCGATGCGCTGAATACAATCATGCTCGCAGTTTAGCGTCTTGTGACACTTCAGTGAGGCTGCTCCCTTTTTCTTCTAGGCTTAACCAATGGCATCCGCTCTGAGCGACAAACTATCCAAGCTGGTCAAACACATCAGCGGGCAAGCACGTATCACCGAGGCCAATGTGGCTGACATGTTGCGCGAGGTGCGCATGGCTTTGCTCGAAGCCGATGTGGCCTTGCCGGTGGTGCGTGACTTTATTGCGCGGGTCAAGGAAAAAGCCTTGGGCCAAGAGGTATTGAGTTCACTCACGCCTGGGCAGGTGCTGGTGAGCATTGTGCAAAAAGAATTGGCCGCCACCATGGGCGAAGGCGTGGCCGATATCAATTTGGCGGCGCAACCCCCCGCAGTCATTTTGATGGCGGGCTTGCAAGGCGCGGGTAAAACCACCACCACCGCCAAACTCGCCAAGCACCTTATCTTCAAGCGCAAAAAGAAAGTGCTGACGGTGTCGGCTGACGTGTACCGCCCAGCCGCGATTGAGCAACTTAAAACCGTGACAGCGCAGGCCGGTGCCGAATGGTTCGCCAGCGACGCCAGTCAAAAGCCAGTCGACATTGTGTTGGCCGCCTTAGATTACGCCCGCAAGCACTATATAGATGTGCTGTTGGTGGATACCGCCGGTCGCTTGGCAATCGACGAAGCCTTGATGCAAGAAATCAAAGCCCTGCATGCGGCGGTGCATCCGGTGGAAACCTTGTTTGTGGTGGACGCCATGATGGGTCAAGACGCGGTCAACACGGCGCGTGCTTTCAAAGAAGCTTTGCCGCTCACAGGCATTGTGCTGACCAAAACCGATGGCGATTCGCGTGGCGGCGCGGCCTTGTCGGTGCGGCAAATCACTGGCGTTCCGATTAAGTTTGCGGGTACCAGCGAAAAAATCGATGGCCTTGAAGCTTTTGACGCAGAGCGTCATGCGGGCCGTATTTTGGGCATGGGCGACATTTTGGCTTTGGTCGAGCAAGTCACGGCCAATGTGGACATGGAGGCTGCCCAAAAAATGGCAGCCAAACTCAAGAGCGGGGACGGTTTTGACCTCAACGATTTTTTGAGTCAAATCCAGCAGATGAAGCAAATGGGCGGCCTGTCAAGTTTGATGGACAAATTGCCCAGCCAACTCACCGCCAAAGCCGGTGCGGTTAATTTCGATAAAGCCGAAAAAGAAATGCAGCGCAAGCAAGGCATTATTCACAGCATGACGCCCAAAGAGCGGGCCAAGCCTGAATTGATCAAGGCCACCCGCAAGCGCCGTATCGCCCTAGGCGCTGGCGTTCAGGTGCAAGACGTCAACCGGCTGCTGAATGAGTTTGGCCAAATGCAAGACATGATGAAAAAAATGCGCGGCGGCGGCCTCATGAAAATGATGAAAAAACTCGGCGGCATGAAGGGCAGCATGGGCGGCGGTTTTTCCGGCATGCCGCGTTAGTCTTTCAGCACCACTTGGCCGCGTAGCGAGTGCGGCAGCGCCTCGGTGATCAGCACATCAATCATTTGACCTACCAAGCGTTGGCCCATAGGCCCCGCGTCAAAATTGACAATGCGGTTGCATTCGGTGCGGCCCATCAACTCGGCCGCACTTTTGCGCGAAGCGCCTTCCACCAATATGCGTTGCACCGTGCCCACGCGGCTTTGGCCAATGCGGTTCACATTGGCCTCTACCGTGGCTTGCAGGTGCTGCAAGCGACGCAACTTCACCTCATGCGGCGTGTCGTCTTGCAAATTGGCCGCTGGTGTGCCTGGGCGGGGGCTGAAGATAAAACTGAACGACGCATCAAAACCTATGTCGGTGATGAGCTTCATCAGCTTGTCAAAGTCTTCTTCGGTTTCTCCTGGAAAGCCCACGATGAAGTCTGAGCTCATGGAAATGTCTGGGCGCACTGCGCGCAGTTTGCGAATCGTGCTTTTGTATTCCATGGCGGTGTAGCCGCGCTTCATGGCCATCAAGATTTTGTCGCTGCCGTGCTGCACCGGCAAGTGCAAATGGCTGACCAACTGCGGCACCTTGGCATAAACGTCGATAAGGCGCTGGGTGAATTCAATCGGGTGGCTGGTGGTGTAGCGCAGGCGCTCAACCCCAGGAATTTCCGCGATGTATTCAATCAGTAAAGCGAAATCGGCAATCTCTGTGGTGTCGCCCATGCTGCCGCGGTAGGCGTTGACGTTTTGGCCCAGCAGGGTGATTTCTTTCACGCCTTGGGCCACCAAACCTGCCACTTCGGTGAGCACATCATCCAAGGGACGGTTGATTTCTTCGCCGCGTGTGTAGGGCACCACGCAATAGCTGCAGTATTTGGAGCAGCCTTCCATGATGGAGACAAACGCCGATGCGCCGTCCACGCGGGCAGGGGGCAAGTGGTCGAATTTTTCGATTTCAGGAAAACTGATGTCGACTTGCGGTTTTTTTAAAGCTGCGCGTTGGTTCAGCAACTCGGGCAAGCGGTGCAAAGTTTGCGGACCAAACACCACGTCCACATAAGGCGCACGCGTGATGATGGCTTGGCCCTCTTGGCTGGCCACACAACCGCCCACAGCAATTTGCACGCCTTTTTTCTTCAGGTGTTTGACGCGACCCAAATCGGAGAAGACTTTCTCTTGGGCTTTTTCGCGCACCGAGCAGGTGTTGAACACCACCAAGTCGGCTTCGTCTATGTCTTGGGTTTGTGTGTAGCCTTGGGCGGCGCCTAAGACATCGGCCATTTTGTCCGAGTCGTACTCGTTCATTTGGCAGCCAAAGGTTTTGATGAAGACTTTGCGGCTCATGGCTGAGCCTTGGCGATTGTGCAGCGGGTCATGGTGTAGATCCAGAGGCTGTGAGTGAGGGCAGATTGTAGGCGAGCCACTTCTTTATGATGCGCCATGCCTACCTTCACACGCACCGTACTTTTTACCGACACCGATGGCCGCGCTCGTTTCAAGCAAGAGGCCGTTCCTTTAGACCAAGGCAATGCGCCCACCCATTTGAGCGAACTCTTGCCGACCCAAGGCTTGCAGTTGCGCCAAAGCCCTGTGGGGTTCAGGAGCAGTTTTCATGTGACCACCACACCGCAATGGGTGTTTATCTTGCAAGGGCAAATGGAAATAGGTTTGCAAGACGGTTCGTCCCAAGTGTTTGGGCCTGGGCAGCATTTTTTCTCGGCAGATGTGTTGCCAGCGGGCGCGGTTTTCGACCCCGAGGTGCACGGGCATTGGAGCCGTCAAGTGGGCGAGCACGAACTCATCACCGCATTTGTCAGGGTGTGAAAGTTTCTCCTTGTGAGCTTTTGCGGATGGCTGGTTGGGTCAAAATGAGTTATTTAGAAGTATTTTTTGACTTAAAAATTAAAGACTTGACGCTTTGATGCCGATATCTAAGCCAGCATCTTGGGCGAGAATCGCCCCTGAACAGAATTTCTTTTCTATTACCTTTTTTGAGTAGCCATGAAAAAATATTTGCGCCTGATCCTGGAAATTTTGCTGGGTATTTGTCTGGTTGCCACGGCAACATTGGCTTACTGGAATTTTTCCAGCAAAAAACATTTGAATGAACAAGTCTCCGAGTTGAGTCAGCAGATTGACGAAATGAAGGAGTCCATGGAGAAGGCCAGCGAAGAAGCCGAGGCCGCCAAAGAGGTCAAACCCGAGCCCGAAAACTCAGCTATTCAGGAAATGGAAGCTTTGAAAGCCGCCTTTGCCAACGGCATTGTGTTGCAAGACGTAGAGACACTTTACAAAGCGCAAAAAGCGTTGAGTGCAGAAAGACAAGTGGGCTTGGCTTCCTTGAAATTGCTCACCAAAGGGGCGCAAGACGAGGGCACCATTGCCGCCTACCAAAAAGCTTTGGAAATGGCCGAGTGGAGCAACCGCCTGCAAACCGTGTGCGCGGCGCAAAACGCTTTGGCGGCCGCTGGTCAAAAGGTGAAAGTGCTATCGGAATGTAAAAAATCCACAGACAAAGACGCTGAGTCCAAAGATGACTCAGCCAAGAAAGATGACAAAGCGCATGCGGTGCATTGGGGTTACGAGGGCGATAACGGCCCAGAGCATTGGGGCGACGCTTTTCCAGTTTGCGGCAAAGGCAAAAAACAGTCACCTTTGAACATCATCGGACCGTTTGAAAAATCCAAAGAAACTTTAAGCGTGGACTACAAGGAAGGCCCGCTCAAAATGCTCAACAACGGCCACACTATTCAAGTGAATGTTGAACCTGGCAGCAGCTTGACGATTGGTAAAGAATCTTTTGATTTGCTGCAGTTTCACTTCCATAGACCTTCTGAAGAGCAAATCGATGGGAAAAACGCCAGCATGGTGGCTCACTTTGTGCACAAGAGCAAGGAAGGCAAACTGGCGGTGATTGGCGTGATGCTGAACGAAGGCAAAGACAGCGCAGCCATCAAAACCTTGTGGGCCAATTTGCCACCCAAGGAAGGCGAGGAGTTTTTGCCAGCCAAGGTGACATTCAATCCGGCCAGCATGCTGCCCAAAGACATGGGCTTTTACAACTACGAGGGTTCACTCACCACACCCCCTTGTACCGAGGGTGTGCAGTTCTACATTCTTAAATCGCCTGTGGATATTTCCAAGCAGCAGCTGGCGAAGTTCCCCTTCAAGCTCAACGCCCGTCCAGTTCAATCTTTGAACGGTCGCAAAATTACTGCCGGCGGTTAATTTAGATAGATTGCAAGCGATCGGTGGATGGCACGACACGGGTGAGTCGAATGCCATAGCGGTCATTGACCAGCACCACCTCGCCTTGCGCGACCACGGTGTCGTTGACCAGCAAATCTAAAGGCTCGCCTGCAATGCGGTCGAGTTCAACCACGCTGCCCTGGGTCAAGCGCATCAAATCTTTGATTTTGATGTTGGTGCGTCCCACCTCAATAGAGAGAGTGA
>CANLWQ010000036.1 GCA_947494405.1 Comamonadaceae bacterium
AACGGTCGGATGGAATAGGTTTCATCTTCGCCCTTAAAATAGTTGCATGACATTCGATTCTGCGCCGATCAACCTCACGCATCATTTTTTGATCGCCATGCCTGGTTTGATGGATGAATCCTTCAGTCGCAGCGTTGTCTATATGTGTGAGCACAGCGATCGCGGCGCTTTGGGCTTGATTATCAACAAACCCAGCAGCCTGCAAATGTTGGACCTGTTTGAAAAAGTAGAACTCAATTTAGGCCGCACCGATTTGATTGGCATTCCTGTATTTCAGGGTGGGCCTGTGCATACCGAGCGAGGCTTTGTCTTGCACGAGCCTTTGTCTGATGAGGCTCACACCAGCGACAGTAACGAGACCGCTTACGCTTCTACCTTGTCTATCCCCGGTGGCTTAGAAATGACCACCTCCAAGGATGTGCTGGAGGCCTTGTCCACAGGTGCTGGCCCCAAACGTGTGCTGATCACACTGGGCTATTCGGCCTGGGCGCAAGGGCAATTGGAGTCTGAGCTTGCAGAAAACAGCTGGCTGACAGTGCAAGCCGATCCACAGGTTATTTTTGATACCCCTATTGAGCAGCGCTACGACCGTGCATTGGCACTCTTGGGATTGCAAGCGTGGATGCTCTCACCTCAGGCTGGCCACGCATGAGTCTGGCGGTCCCCCAAACCGCAGCAACCGAGTTGCAATCTTTTTTGGCTTTTGATTTTGGACAGCAACGAACTGGGGTGGCCTATGCCTCGCGCTTGCTCGGACAGGCCCAACCGCAGGGCACGGTGCTGGGCGGGGGCGAAGCTCGTTGGCTTGCGATTGCCAAGCATATAGAGCGCTGGGAGCCAGAGGCCTTGGTGGTGGGTGTGCCTTATCACCCTGATGGCGCAGCGCATGAAAATACATTGAAGGCACGAAAATTTGCCCGCCAACTGCGCGCTCGTTTTGGCTTAGCCGTTTTTGAAGTCGATGAACGTTACTCAACCACCGAGGCACGCAGCCAAGGCGCGGTGGATATCGATGCCGCATCTGCTTGCATCATCTTGAATCAATTTTTGCGAAGCCTGACCCTATGAACAACGCACTCTCCAGCCTGAATGCAGAATCTTTGTACCAACAGCTTTTAGACGCATTGCAAGCCGCCATCCCTCCCGAGGCGTATTTGGTGGGCATCACCACCGGCGGTGCTTGGTTGGCCCAACGCTTGCAGCAGGACTTATCAAGACAAAAACCTTTGGGTGTGGTTTCTTCTTCTTTGCACAGAGATGATTTTTCCAAACGCGGAATGGCCGACAGTGTGGCCACCAAATTGCCTTTTGAAGTGGAGGGCGCAGTGATTTGGCTGATTGACGATGTGCTTTTCACCGGGCGCACCATCAGAGCCGTGGTGAATGAGTTGTTTGATTACGGTAGACCACAAGCTGTGCATCTGGCGGTAATGGTAGACCGTGGCGGGCGAGAGTTGCCCATTCAGGCCGATGTGGCGGGTGTGCGCTTGAACCTTCCGCCCACGCAGACTTTGCGCTTGACGCGTGACGCACAAGGCCAATTCGCGTTTTCATTGGAAGGCTAGCCCATGCTTTATAAACGCAACCCCCAGCTGAATAAAAACGGTGAACTCATCCATTTGTTGTCCACCGAGGGTTTGTCGCGTGACATCCTCACCCATATTTTGGACACCGCAACCCAGTTTGTGTCGGTCAGTGACCGCGATGTCAAAAAAGTTCCTCTGCTGCGCGGCAAGTCGGTGTTCAATCTTTTTTTTGAAAACAGCACGCGCACCCGCACCACTTTCGAGATTGCTGCCAAACGCCTCAGCGCCGATGTGTTCAATTTGGATATTGCCCGGTCTTCTGCCAGCAAGGGCGAAACCTTGCTCGATACCGTTGCCAACCTGAGTGCCATGGCTGCCGATATTTTTGTGGTTCGCCACAGCGAATCGGGCGCGCCTTATTTGATAGCCCAACATGTGGCGCCCCATGTGCATGTCATCAATGCAGGTGACGGTCGCCATGCCCACCCGACCCAAGGTTTGTTGGACGCTTACACCATTCGCCACTTCAAAAAAGATTTTTCAAATTTGCGCGTGGCGATTGTGGGAGATGTGTTGCACTCGCGGGTGGCACGCTCAGACATACACGCATTCACTACCTTGGGGTGTGCAGAGGTTAGGGTGGTGGGCCCGCGCACATTGATTCCCTCAGACCTTTCTCAGTTGGGCGTCAAAGTTTTCCACGACCTTGATGAAGGCATTCGTGACTGTGATGTGGTGATAGCTTTACGCTTGCAAAACGAACGCATGAACGGTGCACTGCTACCCTCCAGTCAAGAGTATTTTAAAAATTTCGGCTTGACCACTTCGCGTTTGCAGGCGGCCAAACCCGACGCCATCGTGATGCACCCTGGGCCCATCAACCGAGGTGTTGAGATTGAATCTGCTGTGGTGGATGGGCCGCAAAGCGTGATTCTCAATCAGGTGACTTTTGGTATTGCGGTTCGCATGGCGGTCATGTCTATCGTTGCGGGGAATGATGCATGAAGATTTTGATTGAAAATGGTCATTTGATTGACCCTGCAAGTGGTTTCAATGCCATGGCAGACCTTGCCATTGCAGACACCAAGGTGGTCAGCATAGGCCAGGTCTCCTCCGACTTTCATCCCGACAAGCGAATCGATGCCAGCCGTTGCTTGGTCATCCCCGGCTTGGTTGATGCCTGCGCACGTTTGGGTGAACCGGGGCATGCACATGAGGGCATGCTTGACAGCGAATTGGCCGCGGCAGTGGCCGGTGGGGTTACCAGCGTTGTTTGTATGCCCGATACCCAGCCCGTGCTCGACGAGCCTGGCTTGGTAGACATGCTGAAGTTTCGTGCCGAACGTTTGCATTTGGCCAAAGTGTTTCCCCTGGGTGCATTAACCCGTAGCCTTGGCGGAGAGGTTTTAACCCCCATGGTCGAGTTGACGTCTGCGGGATGCGTGGGCTTTACCCAGGCCGAGCACGCTATTCAAAACACCCAAGGTTTGCAGCGTGCCATGCAATATGCAGCCAGCTTTGGGTTTTGTGTATGGCTGCGAGCCCAAGACGGCTTTTTAGGCCAAGGTGTGGTGGCCAGTGGCCCATTGGCCACCCGCATGGGTTTGAGTGGCGTGTCCGTGGCTGCGGAGACGATTGCCTTACATACCACTATCGATCTCATGCGAATCACAGGCACGCGTGTTCACATCAGCAAACTGTCTAGCGCCGCTGGCGTTGAGTTGGTGCGTGCCGCCAAGGCCGAAGGTTTGCCTCTGACCTGCGATGTCAGCATCCACAACTTGCATTTCACCGATGCCGATATTGGCTATTTTGATACCCGTGCCCGCTTAACCCCTCCTTTGCGTCAGCAAAGAGACCGTGAAGCCCTGCGTCAGGGCTTGGCCGACGGCACGATTGATGTATTGGTGTCCGACCACACACCGGTTGAAGGCGACGCCAAGGCTTTACCGTTTGCCCAAGCCGAACCCGGTGCCACGGCTCTGGAGTTGTTACTGGGTGCCAGTATGAAATGGGCGGCTCAAAGTCATGTAGATATTTCCCGTGCAGTTGAAGTCATCACCAGCGCACCTGCAGCGTTGGTGGGGCAAGCAGGTTTAGGTCGTTTGCAAGTGGGTGGGTATGCTGATGTGTGCGTGCTAGACCCGCAAGCCAGTTGGCAAGTGTTGCCTGAAAACCTGCGCAGTCATTCCAAGCACACACCTTTTGCGTTTGATCTCAGCGGCAGCGAAATGATGGCCCAGGTGAAAGCAACGCTGGTCAATGGGCATGTGGCCTACCAATCGCCCGACATGCATTAAAGCAAGCTGTCAGCCCAAATGTTTTTTGCCCAGCTCCAAGCGTAAGTGGCTTCCAAGGTGTTGGCCTCAGCGGAAACACCACCCGAGCCTGGCACGGTTTTGTAGGTTTTTTCGTTCACATTGAATTGATGCACTGAAGCCACGTGTATCACCATGTTGTCGCTGACATAGCTGTAACAGGTGTTGGTGAGAAAGGGCGCAGGGTTGACTTCAAGCCCACTCAGTTGTGCCACCACCGCAGCGGCGGCCACTTTGGCATGTGAATTGGCCATATGGCCCGATTTAGGCATGGCAGGTGCCGCCAAAATAGCGTCGCCCAATACATGCACATCTTTGGCGGCCAAGGATTCGAAAGTTTGGTAGTTGACGCCGCACCAACGGGCATTGACTGTGGCCAAACCCGTTTGCATAGCGATAGCGCCGGCACGCATATCGGGCAACACATTAAGTACATTGGCACGCACGCTGTCTTGCGCATCAAACTTGAGGGTGTTGGTTTTGGCGTCGACTGCCACGACCTTGTGGTTGGGTCTGAATTCAATGATGTCTTTGTAATTGTCAGACCAGAATTTTTTAAACAGCGGGCCCTTGGAGGTGACATCGGGGTTGGCATCCAAAATCAGCACCTTGGATTTGGGCTTGGCTTGTTTGAAGTAATGCGCCACTTGGCTGGCGCGCTCATAGGGCCCCGGTGGGCACTTGTAAGGCGCCTCAGGCACGGTGATTGCAAACACACCGCCATCAGGCATGGCTTGGAGTTGTTGCCTGAGTGCGGTGGTTTCAGCGCCGGCTTTCCAAGCTTGCAAAACCTGGCCACTGGCATTGGCCGCTTGCAGACCTTCAATATTGTCAAAGTTCATGTCCACGCCTGGCGAGACTATGAGTTTGTCGTAGCTGAGGGTTGAGCCGTTTTTCAGAGCAACAGTTTTCTTTTGGGTGTCTATGGCAGCTGCATAGTCGTGCACCAAGGTGACCCCGTGTTGGCTGCTCAAGGCCGCATACGACGTGGTGATTTCTGCCAAACTTTTACTGCCGCCCAACACCAAATTGGACATGGGGCATGAAATGAAATTGGTTTGCGGCTCAATCAGTACAACCGAAATTGTGTAGCCAGACAAAAGCCGAATGTATTTGGCGGCTGTTGCACCGCCATAGCCGCCGCCAATCACAACCACTTGCGCCTTCCCCGCTGTGTTTTGTGCAAAAACAGATTGAGCTAAAAACGCGGGCGTCAAACCCAGTGCCAAGCCATGTTGAAGCAACTGTCTTCTTTGCATAAAGGCCTTCAGCGAGATTGGAGAGAAAAATAATCAGCCATGCTGGCGATTTGCGCATCGCTAAAGCCTTTGCTGATTTGATGCATCACGGTGGCTTTGCGGCTGCCATCTTTATAAGCCTGCATTTGCTGTATGAAGTACTCGCGGGGCAAACCGGCCAAAGCAGGAACAGCAGACTTTTCAACCGTGCGACCTTCGCTGCCATGGCAGTTGGCGCACATGGCGGCATTGGCGCGTTGGTGAAGTTTTTCCGACTCTTGTGAATAGGCGCTTAAGGTGCAGCTCACTAAAATACATGCAGCAAGGATTCGATAGGAATTGGGGCGCATAGAGGCTTTCATTAAGAAATATAAATGTAACCCTTTTCGTTTCTTATTCTTCTCTAGGGTTGTCCCTAGATATTGCATCTATATTAGCCATTATGAAATTTTTAATCTTTTCAAGCCTTTTTTTTCTTCATGCACTGGCTTGGTCTGCAAACCTGACCGTTTCAGCGGCCGCCAGTTTGACGCAGGCGTTTCAAGAAATAGGTGCCCAATTTGAAACCCAAAACCCAGGCACCAAAATCAAATTCAATTTTGGTGCATCGGGTGCGCTGATGCAACAAATTGCCAATGGCGCGCCTGTCGATGTGTTTGCCAGTGCAGATACAGACACCATGAACAAAGCCGTGGCCAAAGGCGTGGTTGCGGCTGCTGATGTCAAAGTTTTTACCACCAATAAATTGGTATTGGTTGTTCCCATCCAATCCAAAGCAAATTTGCAGCAACTGGCTGATTTGAAAAAACCGGACATCAAGCGTTTTGCCATGGGAACGCCCGCCAGTGTGCCTGCGGGTCACTATGCCCAAGGCAGTTTGGAAAAAGCCGGCTTGTGGGTTGATCTGAAAGACAAGATCATCAACACCACCAATGTCAGACAAGCTTTGGATTATGTTGCGCGTGATGAAGTTGATGCAGGATTTGTTTACGCCAGCGATGCGCAGTTGATGCAAGACAAGGTGAAGGTGGCATTTCAAGTCGCCACCACCTCACCCATTCAATACCCTATAGCCAAGGTCAGCTCTGGTTCACAAGCAGATGCAGCCCACAAATTCATTGCTTTTGTGTTGTCCGGCAGCGCTCAAACCTTGCTCAAGAAATACGGTTTTGGCAGCCAATAAGGGGTTCGCCTAGGGGATGAAACTAGTTCTTCATTTTGATTTCGTAACTCAAGTGAAGCACATAATTTGCTGGGCTGCGTTTATGCAAAGGGAGTATGGTCAAGCGAAGGGCTTGGCGATTATCTAAGTCATGCCTCAGACTTGTTGCGGCCAGCACAGACAGATCGCGGTCATAGCCTTTGTGTCTGTAACCGGTTGCCAAACCTCCGGTGAATGAGAGGACTTGGAATACGGGGTTGGGTGGTAAAGGCCAATCCCATGTGTAGCCCGCATAAATAGATGTATTTTTTATGCTGTTGTGATACGCCCCGATCACAAACTGATTTCTTTCCAGATACAGCCCAGGGGTGGTGTCGTTGTAGTTGCCGTTGTTGTGGTAACTGAAGGTGTGAATACCCAGCGTCGTGCTCTCTTGAGCCAAGGCCTTGGTTTGAAAAAACAAGTGTCCCAGTAGTGCTATGGAAAATGCGGTCCAATTCATTGCAAAGCTCCTATGTGTGTGGAGCTGAAAAGCAAGAGCTGATCCAGTGAGATTGACGCTTATTCGTCAGTCGTTACCAAAAGCAATGTGTTTGTTTTTTGGATGTATGGTTAAGAATTCAAAAGCTGAAATTTAGCTTTTGGAAAGTAAAAAGAGTTTCAGAGTAATCAGCTCAAAGACGCCAGCGGCCTCAATTTAGCTTGATGGGTTTGAACAGCGTCGCTGACCAAAGGCATGAGTTCTGGCGCTTGGCCAGTGGTAACCGCTTCTATTAAGCGCAGGCGCATGCGTGGTTCCCAAAATTTGTGAATATTGGTGGCAATGCCGTCCAGCGCTTCTTGGCGATCGGGGTAGGCAGAAAAAAATGTACCAATTTGATTGGCCATGGAGACAAGGTTTTCTAAATGCATTCTAAGCCTGTAAAGCGATAGGTTGAAGAGTAGTCAAACGCGAGGGGTGGCTGTAAGCCGTGAAGCTTTGTTCACGCACCAAACCCGCCAGTACCAAATTGTGTTGCTGCGCTACATCGACAGCCAAGCGGGTAGGGGCTGACACCGCGGTTAAAACACCAGCACCAGCCATTACGGTTTTTTGCACCATTTCAAAACTGGCTCGGCTGGTGATGCACACAAAGCCTTGGGTCATCGATGTGCGGGCTTTAAGCAAGGCACCGATCAGTTTGTCTAATGCATTGTGTCTGCCCACATCTTCTCGCAAGTGCAGGATATGGCCGTTTGAATCAGACCAAGCGGCGGCATGGGTGGCACCGGTTTGAAGTTTCAGCGGTTGCTGTGAACGCATATCTGCATGGGCGCGGTGCATAGCCTCAATAGCTATATGCACCTCACGCGCTTGGGGTAAAGCCAATTTAACTTGGTCCAAACTGTCAGCACCGCACAAACCACAACCGGTACGACCCGCCATGCTGCGTCTGCGCTCTTTAAGCTTCGCCTCGGTTTGCGCTGCCACCTCTAGCTGCAACTCAATGCCCTTGCTTTGGTGCACAACATCGACACCAAAAAGCTGCGAAGGGTTCTCGATCAATCCTTCTGTGAAAGCAAACCCCAAAGCAAAGTCTTCTAAATGGATGGGGCTGGCCATCATCACAGCATGGGTGATGCCATTGAAGACCAGCGCCACCGGCACTTCTTCGGCCAAGGCCAATTCAGTGCCCAGCGACGATGTCACTTGCCCATCACCTCAAAGGTCTCAGTTTTCTGCTGTGCTTTGGCCAGCAAGCCGAGTTGGTCTGTGTTGAAGCGCTGGTAATTTTGTTGCCACTCAGAGGGCTGGCTGACAGCCACCACTTGCACGGCAGTGACTTTGTATTCCGGGCAGTTGGTTGCCCAGTCCGAGGCATCGGTGGTGATGACGTTGGCGCCAGACTCGGGGAAGTGGAAGGTGGTGTAGACCACGCCAGCTTGCATGCGCTCACTGATTTGCGCACGCAACACGGTGCGACCCGCACGGCTCTCAATACCTACCCAATCGTTTTGCTTGATGCCACGTTCTTCGGCATCATGGGGATGGATTTCCAACAGGTCTTCGTCATGCCACAGGTTGTTGTCGGTGCGACGGGTTTGGGCACCCACGTTGTACTGCGACAAAATACGGCCGGTGGTGAGCAAAAGCGGAAATTTGCGTGTGACTTTTTCTTGGCTGGCCACATACTGTGTGGGGAAGAACTTGCCTTTGCCGCGCATAAAGCCGCTGGTGTGCATGATGTCCATGCCAGCCTCGGGAGTGTCTGCATTGCAAGGCCATTGCAAGCTGGTGTGCTCATCAATTTTGGCGTAGCTCACACCTGAAAAACTGGGGGTGAGTGCCGCAATTTCTTTCATCACTTCTTCGGGATGGGCATAGTGCATCTCGTAGCCCAGCGCTTTGGCGAGTTTGACTGTGACTTCCCAATCGGCCAATCCTGCCATGGGCGGCATGGCTTGACGAATGCGAGAGATGCGGCGCTCGGCATTGGTGAAGGTGCCGTCTTTTTCCAAGAAAGAAGAACCTGGCAAAAACACATGGGCGTATTTGGCGGTTTCGTTCAAGAAGATGTCTTGCACCACGATGCACTCCATGGCTGACAAGGCCGCAGCCACGTGCTGGGTGTCGGGGTCAGACTGCACAATGTCTTCGCCTTGGCAGTACAAGCCCAAGAAAGAACCTTCCATGGCGGCATCAAACATATTGGGAATACGCAGGCCTGGCTCGGGGCTCAGGGGAACGCCCCACGCGCCTTCAAACAAGCTGCGGGTGGTGGTGTCAGAGATGTGACGGTAGCCGGGCAACTCATGGGGGAAACTGCCCATGTCGCAAGCACCTTGCACATTGTTTTGGCCACGCAAGGGGTTCACGCCCACGCCTTCTCTGCCGACCATGCCGCAGGCCATGGACAAGTTGGCAATGCCCATGACCATGGTCGAGCCTTGTGAATGCTCGGTGACGCCCAAGCCGTAATAAATGGCCGAGTTGGGGCCAGCGGCGTACATGCGTGCAGCGGCTCGCACTTCTGAGGCAGGAACGCCGGTCACACTTTCAAAGGCTTCAGGTGAATTTTCAGGCTTGGAAACAAACTCGCACCATTCGTTGAAGCTCTTGTTGTCGCAACGCGAGGCTACGTAGTCTTTGGCGACCAAGCCTTCGGTGACCACCACATGGGCCAAAGAGTTGATGAGCGCCACATTGGTGCCAGGCTTCAAGGCCAAATGGTGCTGGGCTTTCACATGCGGACTTTTGACCAAGTCAATTTTGCGTGGGTCGGCCACGATGAGCTTGGCGCCCTCGCGTAAGCGGCGTTTCATGCGTGAGGCAAACACGGGATGCGCGTCGGTGGGGTTGGCGCCAATCACCAACAACACATCGGCGTGTTCCACCGATTTGAAGGTTTGGGTGCCGGCCGAGGTGCCAAAAGTCAGTCCCAAACCATAGCCGGTGGGCGAATGGCAAACACGGGCGCAGGTGTCGACGTTGTTGGTACCAAAAGCCGCACGTACCAATTTTTGTACAAGATAGGTTTCTTCGTTGGTACAGCGAGAAGAAGTGATGCCGCCAACTGAATCTTTGCCGTGCTTGGCTTGAATGCGTTTGAACTCGGAGGCTGCATGGTTGATGGCCTCGTCCCAGCTGACTTCTTGCCATGGGTCGGTGATCTTGGCGCGAATCATGGGCTTGGTGATGCGATCTTGGTGGGTGGCATAGCCCCATGCAAAACGGCCTTTCACACAGGAGTGGCCTTCATTGGCTTTGCCGTCTTTCCAAGGCACCATGCGTACCACGGTGTTGCCCTTCATCTCTGCTTTGAAGCCGCAACCCACACCGCAGTAGGCGCAGGTGGTGATCAAGCTGTGCTCGGGTTGGCCGAGTTCAATGATGGATTTTTCTTGCAGGGTGGCGGTAGGGCAGGCCTCGACGCAAGCGCCACATGACACGCATTCGCTGTCCATGAAAGGCTGGTCTTGACCCGCAGAGACACGGCTCTCAAAACCTCGTCCTGAAATGGTGAGAGCAAACGTGCCTTGGGTTTCTTCGCAAGCGCGTACGCAGCGGTTGCACACAATGCACTTGCTGGGGTCGTAAGTGAAATACGGGTTGGACTCGTCTTTCTTCATGTCGCAATGGTGGTCGCCTGCTTGCGCGCCAACACCGTAGCGCACATTGCGCAAGCCGGTGACACCGGCCATGTCTTGCAACTCGCAGTTGCCGTTGGCGCTGCAGGTCAGGCAATCCAGTGGGTGGTCGGAGATGTACAACTCCATCACGCCTTTACGCAGGTCTTGCAACTTTGGGGTTTGGGTGTGCACCACCATACCGGCCTCGGCTGGCGTGGTGCAAGAAGCAGGAAAGCCTTTGCGACCCTCGACTTCCACCAAACACAAACGGCATGAGCCAAACGGCTCCAAGCTGTCGGTGGCGCAAAGTTTGGGCACCTGAATGCCGGCTTCAACCGCTGCGCGCATCAGCGAAGTGCCTTTGGGCACGCTCACTGAATAGCCGTCAATTTCGAGTTGAACAGTTTGATCAGACGTACGCGCTGGCGTGCCGTGATCGCGCTCTTGTTTCAAAAACATCAGCATGGTGTTTCCTTTTAGTGAGCCGTTGCAACCGCAGGTGCAAGGCCAAAGTCTTCGGGGTAATGGTTGAGAGCCGACAGCACAGGGTAAGGTGTCATGCCGCCCATGGCGCACAAACTGCCGTGCAACATGGTGTCGCACAGGTCGCGCAGCAAATGCACTTGTTGCTCTTTGTTGGAGGCCGTGCCAATGCGGTCTATGGTTTCCACGCCACGGGTTGAGCCTATGCGACAAGGTGTGCATTTGCCGCAACTCTCAATGGCACAAAACTCCATGGCGTAACGGGCTAACTTGGCCATATTGGCGCGCTCGTCATGCACCACAATGCCGCCGTGGCCCACCACCGCACCCATGGCGGCGTAAGCTTCGTAATCTAAAGGTACATCCCATTGGGATTCAGGCACATAAGCACCCAAAGGTCCGCCGACTTGCACCGCTTTGATGGGTTTGCCACTGCGGCTGCCACCACCAAAATCGAACAGCAGTTCGCGCAGGGTTAAACCAAAAGCACGTTCAACCAAGCCGCCTTGCAAAATATTGCCGGTGATTTGAAAGGGCAGGGTGCCGGTGGAACGACCTACGCCAAAGTCTTTGTAAAAGGCCGCGCCCTTGGCCATGATGATGGGCACACTGGCCAAGGTGATGACGTTGTTGATGACCGTAGGCTGGCCAAACAAACCTTCAAGCGCAGGCAGTGGTGGCTTGGCGCGTACCACACCACGCTTGCCCTCTATGCTCTCCAGCATGGCGGTTTCTTCACCACACACATAAGAGCCTGCGGCTTTACGCACATGCAAATGAAAGGCTTGACCGCTGCCCAGCACAT
>CANLWQ010000037.1 GCA_947494405.1 Comamonadaceae bacterium
GGCGCGACGCGCGTTGATCACAGCGCGTCCTCCACGGGTTTTCATGCGCACCAAAAAGCCATGGGTGCGAGCGCGGCGTGTTTTAGAGGGTTGGTATGTGCGTTTCATTTGAAGTCACTAAATGCGTCGAGGAAACCTTGCATTATCCCTCAATTGAAAGGCTTGACCAATCTTTCTTCATGTAAAGCATGAAGAACAACGGTTTTGTCCTAGAATTTTTTTTCACCTGTGGATAAATTTTTGATAAAGCCGCTTAACCAGCGCTTAAAATGAAGCTTATCCACATATGCTTATCCCTTGAACGCGCCTACGCCCCCCAACCCCACACAAGCTGCTTTGCCCGACGCGGGCCAAGCGCTGTGGCAGGCCTGCGTCGATCAATTGGCGCAAGAATTGCCCGAACAACAGTTCAATACATGGATAAGGCCTTTGAACGCCAGCTTGTCCGAGGATTTCTCACGGATTCACATTGAAGTGGCCAATCGTTTCAAATTGGACTGGATTCGCGCCCAATACGCGGGCCGTTTGTCTGCATTGCTGCAGCAACTGTATGGACAGCCCATACAAATCGATTTTTTACTCGCTGCCAAAGAAATACCACAGCGCGTATCTCCTGCGCGAACCTTGGCTGTGCCTGAAGAATTTGCTGCCGCCTCTGGCCCCAGCAGCGAAACCGGACTGAATGCCTTTAAAAACCGCATCAACACCAGCCTGTGTTTTGATAATTTGGTCGAAGGCACGGCCAACCGCATGGCCCGCGCCGCCGCCATGCATGTGGCCAATGTGCCAGGCCAGCTTTACAACCCTTTGTTTATTTATGGCGGCGTGGGCCTGGGTAAAACCCATTTGATGCATGCTGTTGGCAATCAGTTGCTGGTCAACCGCCCAGACGCCACGGTTTTGTACATTCACGCCGAACAATTTGTATCTGATGTTGTCAAAGCCTATCAGCGCAAAACCTTTGATGAATTTAAGCAGTATTACCATTCCTTGGATTTATTGCTGATTGATGATGTGCAATTTTTTGCCAATAAAGACCGCACACAAGAAGAGTTTTTCAATGCTTTTGAGGCTTTACTCACAAAGAAGTCGCATATTGTGATGACCAGCGACACCTATCCCAAGGGCTTGACTGATATCCATGAGCGTTTGGTGTCGCGGTTTGACTCTGGCTTAACCGTCGCCATCGAACCCCCGGAACTTGAAATGCGGGTCGCCATATTGATTGCCAAAGCGCGCAGCGAAGGCGCCGACATGCCCGAAGAAGTGGCGTTTTTTGTGGCTAAAAACGTTCGCTCCAACGTGCGTGAATTGGAAGGGGCATTGCGCAAAATTTTGGCCTACTCTCGGTTTAACCAAAAAGAAGTCTCGATTCAGCTTGCCAGAGACGCATTGCGCGACTTGCTTTCTATACAAAACCGCCAAATTTCGGTCGAGAACATCCAAAAAACCGTGGCAGACTATTACAAAATCAAAATTGCAGACATGTATTCGAAAAAACGGCCTGCTTCCATTGCCAGACCGCGTCAAATTGCCATGTATTTAGCCAAAGAACTCACCCAAAAAAGCTTGCCCGAAATCGGCGAATTGTTTGGCGGACGAGACCACACCACGGTTTTACATGCTGTTCGGAAAATATCAGCTGAAAGACAAACGCTGAATGAGCTCAATCAGCAGTTGCATGTTCTTGAACAAACCCTGAAAGGATAGTGAGAATGAACGATCTTGCTAAGTCTGTGCACAGTTTTGGGATAAGCCTTGGGTTATCCACAGGCTTGAATGGTTTTCAAAAGTTGTACCCACTGGGCTTGACGACTGAGGACGTGTTTCACACATGGTTTGAGGGTCATCAAGTTGTTGAAATAAAAGTGGAAAATATGCTTTTCCACAGATGACGCTGTCCCTTATCTACTACTACTATTGAAATATAAAGACTTTAAAGAAGAGGAAGACATGATTGTTTTGAAAGCCAGTCAAGAAAACATAGTTGCAGCGTTGCAATCTGTGGTGGGAATTGTGGAGAGGCGTCATACCCTGCCAATACTGGCCAATGTGATGATTCAAAAAACATCTCAAGGGGTTCAACTCACCAGCAGCGACTTGGAAATTCAAATTCGCACCGAAGCAGATTTGGGCGGAGACAGCTCAAATTTCACCACCACCGTCGGTGCGCGTAAATTGATGGATATCTTGCGCTCCATGCCAAACGATCAAATGGTCAGCTTGGAGTCGCAGCAAAACAAATTGATTCTCAAAGGCGGAAAGAGCCGCTTTACTTTGCAAACCCTGCCTGCTGAAGATTTTCCTTTGGTGCAAGAGTCGGCCAACTTTGGCCCCATGTTCAGTATTCCGCAAAAGACGCTGAAGGACTTGTTACACCAAGTGTCTTTTGCCATGGCGGTTCACGATATTCGTTATTACCTCAACGGTATTTTGTTTGTTGCCGAAGGCAAGCAACTCAGCCTGGTTGCGACAGACGGTCACCGCTTGGCTTACACATCTGCCACTTTGGATGTGGAAGTTCCTAAGCAAGAAGTTATTTTGCCGCGCAAAACGGTTCTTGAGTTGCTGCGTTTACTCAGCGACAAAGAGGGCATGATTGACATGCAGTTTGCCAATAACCAAGCCAAGTTCAAGTTTGAAGGCAAAGAATTTGTCACCAAATTGGTTGAAGGTAAGTTCCCCGATTACAACCGTGTTATTCCCAAAAACCACAAAAATGCGGTTACCTTGGGTCGTTTGAGTTTGCTCAGCACTTTGCAAAGAACCGCTATTTTGACCAGCGATAAATTCAAAGGTGTTCGCATCAATCTCGACACAGGTATGTTGCGTGTAGCTGCCAGCAACGCCGAGCAAGAAGAGGCGATAGATGAAATTGAAATCGACTATGCAGGCGACAACATAGAAATCGGTTTTAACGTGACTTATTTGATTGATGTACTCACCAATATGTCACAAGACATGGTTCGTATGGACTTGGCTGACTCCAACAGTTCGGTGTTGGTCACCATGGCTGAAAACCCCAATTTCAAGTACGTTGTCATGCCCATGCGCATTTAATGCTTTGTATTTTTTTGTGCTTTATGCACGGTGAATTGAGTTATGAATCCCACACAAGAATTACCTGAAGACGGGCCAAAGCCAGAAGCGGTTGTTGGCGATCAGTCCTATGGCGAAAACGCTATTCAAATCCTAGAGGGTCTGGAGGCAGTTCGTAAACGCCCAGGCATGTACATTGGCGACACCTCGGATGGCACGGGCTTACACCATTTGGTGTTTGAGGTGGTGGACAACTCGATTGACGAGGCATTGGCCGGTCACTGCGATGACATTGTGGTCACCATCCACTCAGACAACTCCATCAGCGTCACTGACAACGGTCGTGGTATTCCCACCGGCGTGAAGATGGATGACAAGCATGAGCCCAAACGCAGTGCTTCCGAAATTGCCCTGACTGAACTGCACGCAGGCGGCAAGTTTAACCAAAACAGTTACAAGGTTTCCGGCGGTTTGCACGGCGTAGGTGTTTCTTGCGTGAACGCATTGTCCAAATGGTTGCGCTTGGTGGTGCGACGTGATGGCAAGGTTCACACCATTGAGTTTGCCAAAGGTTTTGTACAAAACCGCTTGATTGAGTTGGTTGACGGGGTTGAAGTCTCTCCCATGCGCATCACCGGCGACACCGACAAACGTGGCACTGAGGTGCATTTTTTACCCGACACCGATATCTTCACCCAAAACCACGATTTCCATTACGAAATCTTAAGCAAGCGACTGCGCGAGCTGAGCTATTTGAACAATGGCGTGCGCATTCGTTTGATGGATGAGCGCACCGGCAAAAACGACGATTACTCGGGTGCGGGTGGTGTGGCAGGTTTTGTGCAGTTCATCAACGCGGGTAAAAAAATTCTCCATCCCAATGCTTTTTATGCCGAAGGTGAGCGCCCTGCTGAAACCTATGGCGGTATTCCAGGCACGCACATTGGTGTTGAAGTTGCCATGCAATGGAACGATGGCTACAACGAGAGCGTGCTGTGTTTCACCAACAATATCCCTCAGCGTGATGGCGGCACCCATTTGACCGGTCTGCGCGCGGCAATGACGCGGGTGATCAACAAATACATTGAAGAGCACGAGTTCGCCAAAAAAGCCAAAGTAGAAGTGACTGGCGACGATATGCGCGAAGGTTTGTGCTGTGTTTTGTCGGTCAAAGTACCCGAGCCTAAGTTCAGCAGCCAAACCAAAGACAAGCTGGTGTCTAGCGAGGTGCGCGCACCTGTTGAAGACATTGTGGGCAAGGTGCTGGGTGACTATTTGCAAGAGCGCCCCAACGACGCCAAAATCATTTGCGGCAAGATCATTGATGCGGCACGTGCTCGCGAGGCGGCTCGCAAAGCGCGTGAGATGACGCGGCGCAAAGGCGTGCTGGATGGCATGGGACTGCCCGGCAAGTTGGCCGACTGCCAAGAAAAAGATCCGGCGTTGTGCGAAATTTACATCGTCGAGGGTGACTCGGCCGGTGGTTCAGCCAAGCAAGGACGCGACAGAAAGTTTCAAGCGATTTTGCCGCTGCGCGGAAAAATTTTGAATGTGGAAAAAGCGCGTTATGAAAAGCTTCTCACCAGCAACGAAATTTTGACGCTGATCACCGCGCTTGGCACCGGTATTGGCAAGGTCAGTGCCGAGTCGGGCAAATCTGGGACAGATGATTTCAATATAGACAAACTGCGCTACCACCGCATCATCATCATGACCGATGCGGACGTGGACGGCGCGCATATTCGCACCTTGTTGCTCACTTTCTTTTACAGACAAATGCCCGAGTTGGTTGAGCGCGGCCACATTTATATTGCGCAACCGCCTTTGTACAAAGTCAAGGTGGGCAAGGAAGAGCAGTATTTGAAAGACCAGTTGGCTCTCGATTTGTTCTTGCTCAAAGTGGCCCTCAAAGACGCCACACTGCACACAGGTGGCGCCAACACACAAAGCTTGACGGGCGATACTTTGAATGAATTGGCGCGCAAGCACCAAGTGGCTGAAGCGGTTATTGCCCGTTTGAGCAGCATCATGGATGCCGAGGCTTTGCGTGGCATGGCCGATGGGGTGTGTTTGAATCTAGATACCCTAGAACAGGCACAAACCAGCGCGGCTGCTTTGCAACTGAAGTTGCGCGAATTGGGCAGTGGCTCGGAAGTGGCGGCCGAGTTTGATGTGCGCACCGACAAACCTATTTTGCGTTTGAGCCGTCACCACCATGGTAATGTGAAAAGCAGTCTGATTACCCAAGACTTTGTGCATGGCGCGGATTACGCGGCTTTGGCTGAAGCGGCCACCACCTTCAGGGACTTGATTGGCGAAGGCGCGCGCATAGAGCGCGGTGAAGGTGAGCGTCGCAAAGAAGAAAAAATTGGTGATTTCCGCCAGGCCATGAAGTGGCTGATCGGTCAAGCCGAAAATGCCACCGCCCGTCAGCGCTACAAAGGCTTGGGCGAGATGAACCCTGAGCAGCTGTGGGAAACCACCATGGACCCTGCGGTTCGCCGTTTGCTGCGCGTGCAAATCGATGACGCGATTGAAGCCGACAGGGTGTTCACCATGTTGATGGGTGACGAGGTTGAACCGCGTCGCGTTTTCATCGAGACCAATGCTTTGCGTGCTGGCAATATCGACGTTTAAGCGTTTGCCGGGCGCACGCCCGTCAGTCCTAGTTGTTCTATTTGGTCGGCAATGGTGTTTTGGCGCAATTGCGCGCTGATAAAAGCATTTAAGCCCTGTTTCACTTCTTGGCTGTGGCTTGGGTGACAGCCCATGGCTTGTGCTATGGCCATGAAGGGCGGCAGCACCATGCGCAGTTGGGGGTCTTGCTGGAGTTCCGCGTTCATGGCGTGCTGCAAGCCTGCCGCTACCTCATATGCGCCCGTCCTAAAAACAGCCATCACTTCGGGTGTTGAAGAAGCGCGTACCAAGTCAGCATGCAAGATGTGGCGACTTAAAAACAAATCGTAGGCACTGCCCGCGCCCACGACGATGCGGTGCTCAGCCTGGTCCACATCCTCTAAGTCTTTGATGCTTGAGTCAGCGCGCACCAGATAGCAGGCGTCAATGTGCAGATAGGCATGGCTGAAGTGAATGTCTTTGGCCCGCTCGGGATCGATGGCAAAAAACCCAATGTCTGCTTCTTTGTTGGCAATGGCCTGGACTGCAGCTTTGGCGGTGCCCACCACCCGCATGTCTAACTGCACACCATGCGCTTTGCACAATGCCTGTGCCAGCTTCACGCTGATGCCTGTGGGTTGGTGGCTTGCGGGGTCAAGCTGAGCCAACAAGGCGTTGCCTGTGTTGATGCATACCCTTAAGCTGTGGTTGTTTGTTAACTGTTGAACCCAAGACATTGATGCGGATGGATAAGTTTGTTTGAAGCCCGCATTGTGTCATTGAAGCCGCGCGCATAAAATCGATGGTTTTACAAAAGGCATGAATGCTTTATCCAGAAAGTTTTGATGTGTTGGTGGTGGGCGGTGGCCATGCGGGCACGGAAGCCGCATTGGCGTCGGCGCGCATGGGCTGTCGCACTTTGTTGCTCACGCATAACATCGAAACTTTGGGTCAGATGAGCTGCAACCCGTCTATAGGCGGCATTGGCAAAGGCCATCTGGTGAAAGAGTTGGATGCTTTGGGCGGCATCATGGCTTTGGCCACAGACCAAGCAGGTATTCAGTTTCGCATCTTGAACCGCTCTAAAGGCCCAGCAGTTCGTGCCACGCGTGCCCAAGCCGACCGTGTTCTTTATAAGGCGGCGGTTAGGCGCCGTCTGGAAACCCAGCCCAATCTTTGGTTGTTTCAGCAAGCGGTTGACGACCTGATGATGGAAGGCTCAAGGGTGGTGGGTGCTATGACGCAAGTGGGTATCTGCTTTCGCGCCAAGACAGTGGTTTTAACCGCAGGCACTTTTTTGGACGGAAAAATCCATGTCGGCTTAGACAACTATGCCGCGGGTCGTGCCGGAGACCCGCCGGCTGGCCGCCTGTCCGCCCGCCTCAAAGAGTTGCGTTTACCGCAAGGCAGATTGAAGACGGGGACACCGCCACGCATAGACGGCAAAAGCATAGACTTTTCTAAATGCACAGAGCAGGCAGGTGACGGCATGTTGGGTGGTGAGTCCGCGCAAATGCCGGTGTTCAGTTTCATGGGCCGCGCTGATATGCACCCAGACCAAAGGTCATGCTGGATTACCCACACCAATGCACAAACACACGACATCATTCGTTCGGGCTTTGACCGAAGCCCCATGTTCACCGGCAAGATCGACGGCGTGGGTCCGCGTTATTGCCCCAGCGTGGAAGACAAAATCAACCGGTTTGCTGACAAAGCCAGTCACCAAATTTTTCTAGAGCCCGAAGGCCTGACCACTGAAGAGTATTACCCTAACGGCATATCCACCAGCCTGCCTTTTGATGTGCAGCTGGCCTTGGTTCGCTCGATTACCGGCTTGGAAGCAGCGCATATTTTGCGCCCCGGTTACGCCATCGAATACGACTATTTTGATCCGCGTGAACTCAAGCGCAGCTTTGAAACCCGCGCAATCGACGGACTTTTCTTTGCCGGCCAAATCAACGGAACCACGGGTTATGAAGAGGCGGCGGTACAAGGTTTGTATGCAGGCGTGAATGCGGCTCTTCAAGTCAAGGGCTTGGCGGCGTGGACGCCGTCGCGTGACCAGGCCTACTTGGGTGTGTTGGTCGACGACTTGGTCAGCCAAGGCGTGGTCGAGCCTTACCGCATGTTCACCAGCCGGGCTGAGCACAGACTCAAGCTCAGAGAAGACAACGCAGACATGCGCTTGACCGATATAGGCCGTAATCTGGGCTTGGTGCCAGACGATCAGTGGGAGGCTTTCAACAGAAAGCGAGACGCTGTTTCACGTGAAACACAGCGGCTCAAGTCTTTGTGGGTCAGCCCGGCCAACCTTTCGGCTGCAGAGGCAGAGCGGGTTTTGGGCAAAGCCATTGAGCATGAATACAGCTTGGCCGACTTGCTGCGCCGCCCAGAAGTTTCTTATGGTGAACTGATGGCCATGGATGGCGGGCGCTTTGCTTCCCCGGATATTGCCGACTTGGATACTGTTTCACGTGAAACAGTGATTGAGCAGATAGACATTGCTGCCAAATACTCTGGCTATATTGACAGACAAAATGAGGAGGTGGCCAGGGCCGCGCATTATGAAAACATGGCTTTGCCACCTGATTTTGATTACCTCTCTATCCCGGCGTTGAGTGTTGAGGTCAGGCAAAAACTGGCCAAGCACCAGCCAGAAACCTTGGGACAAGCCTCGCGCATTTCGGGCGTGACGCCAGCGGCGATTTCCTTGCTTTTGGTGCATATGCGCCGAGCTCGCTCGCGCTCATCAACAGCTGTGGGTTCGGCGGCAGCTTGAGCTTGTCACTGGAGCAAGACTTGATCTTGGGTGCAGATGCGCTGGGCTTGGCTTTAACGCATCAGCAAACCTGCCAGCTCTTGGCCTATATAGAGATGCTGCAAAAATGGAATCAGGTATACAACCTGACAGCCATCAAAGACCCTCAGCAGATGTTGATACAGCATGTTTTGGATTGTTTGGCGGTTGTTTCGCCTTTGAAAGAAATGGTGCCCAACGCACAAAGCCTGTTGGATGTGGGTGCCGGTGGGGGCCTGCCCTCTGTGGTTTTGGCCATAGCCTGCCCATCTATGCGCGTGGTGGCGGTAGATGCCGTGGCCAAAAAAGCAGCTTTTATACAAACCGTGGCCCATACTTTGGGCTTGACCCATTTGCAAGGGCTTCATGCCCGCATAGAAACTTTAAGCCAACCATTTGATGTGGTGTGTTCCCGCGCCTTTGCGTCTTTGGCAGATTTTGTGTCTGGTACGCGCAAAAGTTTGGCGCCCAACGGTTATTGGATGGCCATGAAGGGACAGGTGCCCGAGGCAGAAATAGCCGAACTGCCACAAGATATTGCCCATATTTCAACCCAAAGCTTGCAAGTGCCGGGCTTGGACGCACAACGCTGCTTGGTCTGGATGCGCTTGAAATAGGACGCCCCACGCGAAAGCACACCACGCGTTTCACGTGAAACAGTCACACAGCGCCAAAAACAGACTGACCTTGGCTTACACTCTGCCCTCCCCGCAAAAGGATCTCCCATGTTTGGCATCGCAGACTACCCAGCATTTGTGCTGGCTGTCATTGTTTTTTTGGCAATACCCGGCCCGGGCAATTTGGCCTTGCTCACTTCCACGGCCAAGGGCGGTTTGCGCGGTGGCTTAGGCGCAACCTTGGGTGTTATTGCAGGAGACCAAGTGCTGATGTGGGCGGCAGTGGCTGGCGTGGCGGCCGTTTTGGCGACCCAGCCAGATTTGTTCCTGGCATTGCAGTTTTTGGGCGCGGCTTATTTGTCTTTTGTGGGCTTCAAAATGTGGACAGCCAAGCCGGGCGATGCGCCCATCATCAACATCACCGCAGGGCTTTACTTTCGCCAGTCCTTGTGGATCACCTTGCTCAACCCCAAGGCCATCATGTTTTACATGGCTTTTTTCCCCTTGTTCATAGACCCACAGGCACATGCGGGCCTATTGACTTTCGGTGTGATGGCCGTGACCGTGGCGGGCCTCACATTTTTGTATGGGCTGGTGGTTTGTATATTGGCGCAACGCTTGACCCTGCGTTTGCAGCAGCGCCCTTGGGTGGGCCGTGCGTTACAAAAATTGGGCGGGGGCTTGTTGGTGGCCTTTGGTTTGAAACTTGTCTTGAGTAAATAAATATGGCCAAAATCTTTTGTGTTGCCAACCAAAAAGGCGGCGTGGGTAAAACCACCACCACGGTGAATTTATCTGCCGCTTTGGCTGCTATTGGGCAGCGGGTGCTGATGGTCGACTTGGACCCGCAAGGCAATGCCACCATGGGGTCGGGTGTGGACAAGCGGACCTTAGAAAACACGGTTTACGACGTCTTGCTGGGCGAAAGCACCATAGTGCAGGCCCGCGTCAGCAGCCTATGGGGTGAGGCTGCATCCAAGCCCCAAGCCGCCACCTACCATGTGCTGGGCGCCAACCGCGAGTTGGCGGGCGCGGAAGTCGAGTTGGTTGGTCTGGATCAGCGGGAGATGAGACTCAAACTTGCGTTGCAGCTCGTGGACAAAGAGTACGACATTGTGCTTATAGACTGCCCGCCTTCCCTGTCTTTGCTCACCCTCAACGGCCTGTGTTCTGCCAATGGTGTCATTGTGCCCATGCAATGTGAGTATTTTGCGCTGGAGGGCTTGACCGACTTGGTCAACACCATCAAACAAGTGCATGCCAACCTTAATCATGACTTGAAAATCATTGGTCTTTTGCGTGTGATGTTCGACCCACGCATCACCTTGCAAATGCAGGTGAGCGATCAACTCAAGGCGCACTTTGGCGACAAGGTTTTCAACACCTTGATTCCGCGTAATGTGCGTTTGGCAGAAGCCCCTAGCTATGGCCTGCCCTGCTTGGTGTTTGACCCCAGCGCCAAAGGCAGCTTGGCTTTCATAGACTTTGCCAAAGAGCTGGTCGCGCGCTTCGAAACTTTATAAATCACAGGACCCAAGTTTTCATGGCAACCAAAAAAATCAAAGGCCTAGGCCGCGGACTCGAGGCCTTGTTGGGCCCAACCGCCAGCGACACCACCCAGAACTCGGCAGACAGCGGCGCGCCTTCCGTGCTGTCGCTAGACAATATGGTGGCGGGTGTGTACCAGCCCCGAACCCGCATGGACGAAGGCGCTTTGTACGAACTGGCCGAAAGCATCAAGTCACAAGGCATCATGCAGCCCATCTTGGTGCGACGCTTGGGTACCGGTGCCAATGCAGGCAAATATGAAATCATCGCTGGCGAGAGGCGTTTTCGCGCCGCCAAGTTGGCTGGCTTGAGCGAGGTACCTGTGCTGGTGCGTGATGTACCCGACCAAGCCGCGGCCGCCATGGCCTTGATAGAGAACATTCAGCGTGAAGACCTCAACCCATTGGAAGAAGCGCAAGGCTTGCAACGCCTGATCAAAGAATTTGGTTTGACGCATGAAGACGCCGCCCAAGCCGTGGGGCGTTCACGCAGCGCTGCCAGCAATTTGCTGCGCTTGCTCAATCTCGCTGACGCGGTGCAAACCATGTTGATGGCCGGCGATCTGGACATGGGTCACGCCAGAGCCTTGCTGTCTTTGGACAAGGCTGCGCAAATCACAGCAGCTAACCAAATCAGCGCTAAAAAGCTTTCGGTTAGAGAAGCTGAGAGCTTGGCCAAAAAAATAGGCGCAGAGTTTGCGTTGGTTGCACAAAAGCCCAAAAAAGAAAAGCACCGAGACTTAAAACGGGTGGAAGAAGAGTTGGCCGACTTGCTCACCGCGCAAGTGGAGATACGCATCAAAAAAACC
>CANLWQ010000038.1 GCA_947494405.1 Comamonadaceae bacterium
AGTAGCCAAAGATGCCATTGATTTGGTCCGCCATTGCAAAGGATTGCGTATCGCTTGTGTGGTGGGTGGCATGCCTTACCCCTTGCAAATCGCACGTTTGCACAACGCTGACTTGGTGGTGGCCACACCCGGACGTTTGTTAGACCTGCAGCGCTCCAAACAATTGCATCTCGACAAGGTTCAGTTTTTGGTGGTTGATGAGGCAGACCGCATGCTTGATTTGGGCTTCGCCGAAGACTTGGCCGAGGTCCACAAACTCACCCAGACCCGTCGCCAGACCATGATGTTCAGTGCCACGTTTGCACCCCGTATTCAGCAGTTGGCCGCTCGCATCATGCGAGCCCCCCAGCGCTTGCAAGTCGACTCGCCACAAGAGGCGCATGCCAACATCAAGCAAGTTCTTTTTTGGGCTGACAGCCAACAGCACAAACGCAAATTGCTTGACCATTGGCTGCGCGACACCACCATCGATCAAGCCATTGTTTTTGCTTCAACCCAAATTGAATGCGACGCTTTGGCCGAAGACTTGCAACAAGTGGGGTTCTCTGCAGTGGCTTTGCATGGTGCCCTCAGTCAAGGCTTGCGTAATCGCCGTTTGCAAGCGTTGCGCGATGGACGGGTTCAGATTTTGGTGGCCACCGATGTGGCTGCGCGCGGTATTGATGTGCCCAGTATCAGCCATGTGTTTAATTTCGGCTTGCCTATGAAGCAAGAGGATTACACCCACCGCATTGGCCGCACCGGACGCGCAGGTCGTGATGGCTTGGCTGTGACTTTTGCTGAGTGGCGTGACCGTCGCAAAATTTTGGATATTGAGCATTTCACCCAGCAGCCTTTGCGCGTGGACATGATTCCTGGCTTAGAGCCCACCCAGCGCGCCCCACGTGCACCCAGTGGCGCAGAACCTAAGCGATTTGGTAAACCATCGGGTGGCAGGTCTTATGCAGGCCCCAAACGCACACCTGGTTTTAAGCCACGCGGAACCGGCCGCGCCTAAGCAAAGACTTTGGGGTTATCGCTCGTTGAGCGAATTCCCCAAGGTTTTGATCACCGGTTTCATTAAATAATTGAGCAAATTGCGGGTGCCCGTACGTATATCGATGCTGGCAGTCATGCCAGGTTTGATTTCAATCAATTGAGCCTTGGGGTTGGTTTGTTCCTTGGCTAAACGGATATTGACCTTGTAATACACACTGGGCTGACCATTGGGCGTATTGACCAAAGAGCCCTGCGCGTTGGTATCAGAAAGCGTGTCCGGACTGATGTCAATCAATTCCCCAGTGAGGTTGCCGTAAAGGCTGTAATCGTAGGCATCCAAAGAAATTTGTACCGCTTGCCCTACCACCAATTCACCCATATCCACAGGTAACACTCTGGCTTCAACAAGCAAGTTGTCTCCCACAGGGGCGATGTGCATGAGTTCGTCGCCGGGCTTGAGTACGCCACCCAAGGTGTGAATTTTCAAGGTTTTCACCACCCCATCCATAGGGGCTGTGAGGTCAGTGTGGTACAGCAGGTTTTCTGCGCCATTGAGTTTTTGCAACTGAACCGAGAGCTCCTCTTCAATACGCGTCAATTCTGTTCGGGTTTCTTGCAGGTATTTGTTTTTGCTGGCGGTCATTCGACCTTCAAGTTCGGTGACCTGACGCTTGGCTCTGAGCACATCAAGTTCGCTCACATCCCCGTTCTTAAACAAGTTATCGTTCATGCGCTTTTCTTGCAAAGCCATATTCAAAGAATCTTGAAGTGAACGCAATTCCTCTTCCAGTGAAAGCTTTCTTTGTGTGTACAAACCTGTCTGAGCCGAAACAAATTCAGGGTAATTTTTGAATTCAGCGCCAAACTGTGGCGCAGTCAAAGCCACCTCTGCTTTTGCCCTTAAAAGAGCCGCTTTGAGCGACATGATTTTGGAGCGTGTTTCATCTAAATTGGCCTGTACCCGTTCTTTTTCTAAAACCGCTAACAGTTGTCCACTTTTGACTGTGTCGCCTTCTTTCACTTTCAATTCTTTCAAGACACCGCCGTCTGCCGCTTGAACCAACTGGGTGCGCGCACTCAGAATCACTTGCCCTGTGGTGTGTATGGTTTGGTCAATTTCAAAATAGGCGGCCCATGCAATAAACACAGCGACGCAAGCAGCAAGAAGCCATATCAACTTTCCGCTGCCCTGGGTTTCATCTTGGTAATCGTTGCTCATGCAGTTTTCATATTTTTGTGAATAGGCGTGACCGGTTGTGGGTTTTGCAACTGTTGCAAAACTTTGTCCCTTGGACCGTCGAGTACAAGTTCATGGTTGTTCACCACAATCAGCCTGTCTACCAAAGGGAGCAGCTCAAACTTGTGGGTCGTCATCACCAAGGTGTCGCTTTCACGCAGATGGCTGGATAACGCCTCAATAATCTTCACCTCAGTTTGCTTGTCGATAGATGCGGTGGGTTCATCGAGCAGCCAAATTTTGGGTCTGCGCAAAAACATGCGGGTCAATTGCACCAACTGACGTTGGCCCGCTGATAAGCCCAAGCCGCCTTCCGAGATAGGCAATTGCAAACCTTTGGGATGGGCCTTGATCACCAGATGCAGCAGTCCGGTTGTTGCTGCTGCAGCCAAAAGTTTGTCGTCACCCGGGTCCAACATGCCTAGGATGAGGTTTTCGCGCAAGGTGCCTGCAAACAAACGACCTTCTTGTGCAAGAAACCCCATGTTTTCAGCCAACAAAGGCTTGCTAAGGTGGGCAATGTCCATGTGATCGAGCATCACCCGCCCTTCCTGGGGTTTGTACATGCCAGAGAGCAATCTCAGCAAGGTGGTCTTGCCAGAACCGATGGGCCCAAGAACGCCAATTTTTTCGCCTGGCTGAATCGTCAGCTTGTCAATGTGCAGGGCTTTTTGATTGCTGCCGCGGTAACTGGTGCTGACCTTTTCCACCTGATACAAGCCTTGAAGGGACTCTGGCGTCAACGGATGGTCTTGACCATGGTGATCGTCTTCGAGTTTCCACAAACCATCAAGACCCTTTAATGCTGCTTTCACATGACCCCATTGCAGCAGCAGTGAGGGCAGCATCGCGACCGGGCCTAAGACGCGACCCGACAAAATGGAACAAGCCACTAAGCCACCTTGGGTTGTCATGCCATCTGAAACCAGTACCGCACCAATGGCTACCATCAGCACATAGGAGATTTGTTGCAATGATGCGGTGGTGTGTTGGTTTCTTTCGGTGATTTGCCGCATGGACTGTTCATAGCTGCGCGACTCATCCGATGCATTCATCCAGCGGTTAAGCATGCGCCAACCACCATGCCCCGATTTAATGACTTCAGCGCCTTCGATGCTTTCGACCAAAATGCCGGTTTTAAAGTTGCTTAAGGCTGAGGCTTTGTTGGTCAAGTTCTCTATTTTTTTGCGATTCCATGTGCCTATAAGCAAAGCAATCAAGAAAAACACAAGTGGCACAACACACAATATGGGGTGACCCACCAAACCAATCAACACCAAAAAGATGATGACAAAAGGCGCATCAACCAACAAATTGGTGGTTGCGGTGGTCAAAAAGCTTCTTACCGTTTGGTAAGCATTCATTTGAGCGGCCAAGCTGCCAACGCTTGACGGCATTTGGTCTAAACGAACGGATAGCAAGCGCATGAAAACGCTGCGCGACAGGCTTTGATCCACTGTGTCAATGAGCAAGTCATACAGCGAGGATCGTGCGTGCTTCATCAGATGCTCGATCACCATGGCAAGCAACACACCCATGGTCAACACAATCAAGGTTTGGGTGGCATTGGTGGGTATGACACGGTTGTAAATTTGCATGCTGTAGAGCGACGCACCCAAGGCCAACAAATTGATGGTCACGGTTGCCAGCATGATCTCAAATAAACGAGAAGGATTTAAAAACAACTGTTTTTTGATCAAGCTATAGATGGGGCTGCTGGAGGCTTCAAATGGCTGAGATAAAGACAGCTTGGCCATTTGAGTCAGGTCTTGGGTAGGCAAATCGCTGGTGGACTCGGCAAACTTTTGTTGCTCATCACTCCAGGTCTCGATAACCCATTGCTCTTGGGCGTTTTGACCGCGCAAAACAAACCATCCCAAAGAAGGATGATGTGCCAGCAGAGGCATATTGGCGGGGTCTGGTTTGCGCTGCCACTGGGGCGCGGGCAGCATCAATATGCGTGTGATTTTCCCCAAGGCTTGCTTGACATGTCGAGGGCGGCTTTTCGAAACCTCATCAATGGCTTGCATCAACGCATGACGGTCAATCGGGTTTTGCTGAAGCTGAGCTATTCGCAACAAGCATGCTGAAAGTGAGGGGTATGCGCTCATGGTTTAGGACTTTTTTGAAAGTAACTGTCACTGGTCACAATTTGCAAACGCCAGCTGCTTTGCAGTTCAGAACCTCGAATTTCTGCCAATTGAATCTCGTTCTGCACGACATCTCGCACAACTGTCATCAAGTCCAGCCATGTTTTTCGCCCTGAGTTAAATTGCCTCTCAAATGACTCAAACACCGCGGCAGAAGCTTGCAATGCGCCTTCGATAGCTTGAACCCTTTGCGCAATGGATTGCAGCACGGTGAGATCATTGAGCACTTGTTCACGAATGAGTTTTTGTTGGGCCAGAACGTCGAATTCATTTGCTTCATCTTGGTACTTGGCACTTGAGATTTGCGTCAGGCTTGAAAAGCCAGGCCCAAATTTGCTGGTCATACCCAAAAAAATTCGGCTGTGTGCACTGGTGTCAGTAGGAGAGAAGTAGTTGCCGTATTGGCGTTCAGCTCGCACATAGATATCAGGTTTAAGTGCGGATTCTTTTTCTTGCACGTTGGCTTGTGAAATGAGCGCTTGCGCTTTGGCTTTTTGCAATTCCGGCGAATACAGTTGGGCGTTGGCAAGCAAACTGTCGACCTTTTGGCTGGGCATCCAAGCGCCCGTCATGTTCTTCTTTAACTCCATGGAGTTCAAAGCGGTGTCTGTCAATTCACTCAATTTCTGAACAGATAACTCGGCTTGTAATTTGGCTGAAAACAGCTCTGCAGAAGTTGTATCGAGCCGGCCTTGAATCAAGCTTCAATCGCTGGCCGGCGAAACACCCTCGCTGATTCTGCTTTTTGCCTGTTGTAAAAGTTTTTGATGCACCACTAAACTTTTCTCAACGGATTGCGCCTTCAACTCCGCAACCACCCATTCTGCGTAGGCTTGCACCACGCGCAAAGCAATTTGCCGACGCGCCTCATTCACACCGGCTTGACTGAGCAATAAACTGCCCTTGGCTTTATCTGATTGCGCATTAAACAGACCACCATTGAAAATAGGTTGAGTGATACGAATCGTTGCAATCCCATCACCGCCGACATAGGTGGTGTCAGTGTTGCTTTTCTTCACAGTCTCTAGACTCAGCTGCGGTGTGGGGTATCTTTGGTATTTGGCTGTTTCAATGCCTAATTGGGCAGATTTTTCATTCGACAGCTGAGAGCGTACGGAGGGGTGTGAATCGATAGCTCGTTCAATGAGTCGATCCAAAGTTAAAGTTTGCGCCCCTGCCCCTGCTTGGCATAAAAAGCACATCCCAAGGCCAACGATAAATCGCACTGAATTCATTAGAAAGGCGAGTAGTCAATTAAGTTGTTCAAAAACAATCCATTGTGAAATTAATCTCATAAAGTGCTTGAGAAACAGTGAGGAATGAAGGCAATTTATTCCCTCATCTTGTCAAATCGTTGCAAATCAACCTCGTATTACCCAATTAGGGATTTAATTTGTAGATTTTCAATTTTTGCTCGGCTTTTTAAGCTTACTTAATAGTATATATTAAAATTAATTTATGAGTACTAAGGTATTTAATAAAATTTGTATTTTTGTTGAATGTTGTGATCGAACATTTTTTTCTTCAATAAAATCAATAACTTCAACAAAAAACCTCATATATATTCATTCTTTGCTAAGATGTGTTTCAAGGAGCATGTATGGCTAATCAATCCGATTCTTTAGAAAGCGTTGTCATTGGAGACGGCGTCGTTGTCAAAGGCGCATTCACTGTGCCGTCCAAGGCCGTTATCAACGGCGTGATTGAAGGGGATTTGACAGCAGAAGAGGTCTTGATTGGCCCCACAGGGCGCATCACAGGACGTGTTTCCGCCAAAGTCATCGATGTTCGCGGCCAACTCCACAACACCATCGTCAGTGAAAAGAGCTTGATTGTTCGTACCACCGGAAAAATCGTGGGGAAAATTCATTACTCAGAAATTGAAATTGAAAAAGGTGGCGAAATTGAAGGCGCTCTCAGCCAAGGTGCCGAGCCAGTTACACCGCCGGCCACTGCACCTGGATCTGCCAAGACCTAATTACTTTTAAGTTTTATGCGTTTTTCGCCTCTACATTTATTTAGCCATGTGCGTTCACTGTCTCGCACAGTGCGCCACCTATGGGTGCGCGATTACCAAGACGTGAAACTCATTCTTGAGCAAAGCGGGGACCTGCGTTATTTCAGCATTCCCGCAGGTTTTCAGCGGTTTTTTGCCCGAAGCACCATTGTGGTGAGCGGCGTTGTTTTGTTCAGTTTGTTGGTCCTGAGTGTGACTTCTTTGTCGCTGGCCACCAGCCGTGCCCGTTTAGAGCGGTCTCACGAAGAGGTCTTTCGCGCATTGATCAGCAGCACGGCAGAGTCTCAGGATGCCGACTATGACCAAACCTTGACCGAAGAACAAATGGTGACATTGGCGCAAACCATTCGTGACCGCGATATGAGTATTCGTCGTTTTGTAGAAACATCCATGGTGGCTGTTTCTGAGGAAAATGACACCCTCAAAACGCAGCTTGAAACATCAGGTTTAACTGAAAAAATCGTCAAAATTATTCAGCAAAATTCGCCTAACGGTGGTTTTAATGTGGATGGTGATTTGCAATCCAACCCGTTGATGCGCGGAAAAGTGGCTGAAGAATTGGCCACCAACCGATCCTTGCGCGAAGTGCTTTATGCCTTGCCTGGTCGCATGCCTATTTCTAATTTCAGTCTGAGCTCCGACTTTGGTATCCGCAAACATCCTTTGACGGGTAAGTCTCATTTCCATACTGGCGTGGATCTGATGAGTGAAGCCGGCGACGATAAGATTTATGCCGTCAAGCCAGGCGTAGTGGTTATGTCAGAGTTTCATAATCAGTATGGAAATACGGTTGTTATTCGTCACTCTAATGGAGTGGAGTCCCTTTACGCCCACATGGCCCAGTTGTTGGTCAAGGTGGGAGATAAGGTGACAACTGATAAAGTATTGGGATATATTGGCAACACTGGATTTTCAACCGGCAAACATCTGCATTTTGAGATATTGGTGGGCGGTTATCCTGTGAATCCACAAAAAGTGATACGCACAGCCCAATATGTTCAGCAAATCGAAAACAAATAGCCCTAATTCAACTGCCTCGAGCCCCACAGATTCCCCCCTGTCTGTGACTCCTGTACAGTCACCTGCTTTAAGCGAGCCGGTCTCCTTAGCTCAACCTCAGAGAAATACCATGATGGATATCATTTCTTCCAATGCCTCTAAACCCTCTATTTTGAGTGAGGGTTTTTCTTTTCGTGGCGAAATTTCAGCCAAGGGCGCCATTCATGTCGAGGGCTCTCTCAACGGCCAAGTTCAGGTGGATGAACTCACCATTGGCTCGCGAGGCCAGGTCGAAGGCGTGGTGACCTGTTCCAGCTTGCACATCAAAGGTAAATTTTCCGGCACAGCCACTTGCAGCGAATTGATTGTTACTTCGTCTGCTTCTGTCGATGGCCACGTGGTTTACCAAACCCTGTCTGTGCAAAAAGGCGCTTCCATCAAAGGCGAGTTGCTGCTGGTAAAGTAAAGTCTTTCGCTTATCCGCTTAAGGCTTGGAATGTCGAATGTTTCTCAAATAGATGGAAGTGTGGTGCGTCTGCGCCGCGAAGCCCAAGGCTGGGCTATCAATGACATAGCAGCCAGGGCTTGTTTATCAGTTAAACAAATACGCCAAATTGAAGAGGGCGGCCTCAGTTCTTTTTACAGCGAAAACGTCAAACTGACAGCGGCCAAAAAAGTAGCTGCCTTGTTGCAGTTAAGCGAAGCTCAATTATTTGGTCAAGTACCTCTTTACCCTCCCCCAGCGGAAGAGGAATCTTTCTTGTTCAACTCAAATACCGAGCCGTTTCAGATGGTTTCGGCCGATGCCGCTGTGCCGGCCAGTGCTGAGTCTACGGGTGTGCAATTAAGTCGCAGCGAACCTTTGCATTTCTTGGCCCAGCCTCCCGAAGTTGAAGAGGCTGCCACGCCTGCAGATGAAACAAGCAGCGAACCCCATGTCGCCAACCCAGCCTCAGCCCCTGCACTGGTGGGGCAAGAGCCCAAAGACGACACGGCGCAAACCCCTAGCCCCTCCAGCAATTATTTCTTGAAAATTTTGGTCTTGTTTTTGGTGGCCATTGCTGTTGCCGCCTTGCTTCGCCCTCAAACGCTTGAGCCCAGCCCAGCAGTGCCGGAGGCAGCCAGTGGGCAGAACATGACCCCATCTGTGGCAGTGCCCCCCGTAGACGGTGTAGCGCCTCCAGAGACGGCTACACAGCTCCCTGTAGATGCGGCTAAAGGTGTAGTCGAAGCAAAACCTGCTGCAGTCACAGAGCCCCTAACGCTCAATACACCTGTCAAAGATTCCCCGGCTGCGGCCAGCGCCACACCCAACGCTGCTGGCGCCGAGCGTTAAATTTCGGCGCCCATAGCCAAGGCTGCTTCACGTGAGGCCTGAGCCTCTTGTGCGGAGGCGGGCTGCAAGGGCCAGCCAGACATATGCGAGGCTGATAAGTTTTCCAGGGCCTCAATCCACAGTGGGTTGTCGTTGAGGCAGGGGATATAGCTGTAGGCCTGCCCGCCTTCTTCAAGAAACGCCTCTTGGACTTCCATGGCAATTTCTTCCAGAGTTTCTAAGCAATCGCCAACAAAGCCAGGGCAGACGATATCGATAGATTTCACGCCTTGGTGAGCGAGTTCGCGCACCGTGGGCTCGGTATAGGGTTCCAGCCATTTGGCTTTGCCAAAGCGAGACTGAAAACACACTTTGTACTGTTCCTTAGACAAACCCAAAGCTTGCGCTAACAAACGTGCAGTTTTATGGCACTCGCAGTGGTAGGGGTCGCCCAATTTCAGGGTGCGAGCAGGAACCCCGTGGAAGCTCATCACCAACAGTTCTTTGCGACCATGGTTGGCCCAATGGCGTTGGATGTTGTCTGCCAGTGCAGCGATATAGCTGGGGTGATCGTGGTAGTTGTTGACAAAGCGAAACTCTGGCACTCGTCGGGTGCGCAAGCCCCATGTATAAACCGCGTCAAACACGCTGGCCGTGGTGGTGGCGGAATACTGGGGGTAGGCAGGCACCACCAAAACGCGGTCTACGCCTTCACGCTTTAACTCGTCCAGCACCTGTGGCAAGGCGGGAGAGCCGTAACGCATGGCCAAGCGCACTTGAACGCCGCGAGACTTCCAAACTTCATGCAATGCGTCGGCCTGGCGTTGCGACCACACTTTGAGAGGTGAACCTTCAGGGGTCCAAATACTGGCGTACTTGAGGGCCGATTTGGCAGGTCTGACCCGCAAGATGATGCCGTGCAAGATGATTAACCATAAAAAACGGGGAATTTCCACCACCCGTGGATCGCTTAAAAACTCTGCCAAATAGCGGCGCAAAGCAGATGCGGTGGGGGCGTCTGGGGTGCCGAGGTTGCAGTAAACGATGGCGGTACGCGAAGGCTGCCCATGGGTGTAGGTGGGCTCTTGGACAAAACGGGGTTCTATAGGCATGGGGGTATTTTCACCTATTGCTACTTGGGTTTTGAGCCTAGACTTGATTTTTCAATGCATGCACCGCTGCAAAGCCACTGCGCACGGCTGCTTCAAGGGTGGCTGGGTAGGGACCCGCCACATAGTCGCCACAAGCGACCACGCCTTCGCACACCTGCATGGCCGGACGTTCCAGTCCAGGCACACAGGCAAAGGCGGCGCGTTTTTCCACCACCGTGGTGAGCAAGGTGGCGTCAAAAATACCCAGTTGCTCTGACAGTTGCCGCATCACGTCTGCGCTGATGGTGTCGCGCTCGCCAAGGCTTGCGCTGGCCACCAATGCCACCACGCCATTGAGCTGCGGGTCGGCGCTGAGGCGGCCTTTGTCAAAAGCAAATTGCGCGGGTGCGTGAGCGCTGCTGTTCAAGGCCAGCATAGGTTGAGGCCAGTCCAGGGCTTGCTGGGTTTTCACATACACGGTGCTGATGGCGGTGTGTGCCAAGCCAGCAGCCTTGGCCGACCATTCGGGGGCCAGTGTTTGGGTGAGAAGCGCTGCTTCCCAAGGTGGACAAGCCAGCACCACAGGCGCGTTGAGCCAAGGTTCTAGGGTTTGCACACGCTGGTGGGTTTGCACCACGGCCCCACGCTGGCTCAACCAAGCCAAGGCGGCGTCTGGCATTAACTGTCCCAAATCCACGCGAGGCAGCAAGAGATCGCTGCCGCCTTGACCCGACCACAAAGCGTCTTTCAGCACGGTGAGAAAAACCTGCGCACTGGCCAGATGAGGCGGCAGGTTCAAGGCTGAGACACACAAAGGCTCTATCAGCGAGCTCATCACCTTAGAAGAGATGTTTTGGCACAACTGGGCCACATTCAGCTCTGCTTCACAGCGAAAGCCTTGGCGCTGCCATTGGGCGGCAACGCTTAAGAGTGTGAATTTGTCGCCCCATGTCCAGCCCTTGGCCATGCCTACGCCAATCAACAAATTGAGCGGCGCAGGCAGGCGAGGCAAGGCCAAGCCCTCACCATCGATGGTTTGCAATTGCAAAGGCATGCGCCACAGAGCTGTGTTTGTATTTATGCCTAGGGTTTGCAGAAGGTGCAAGGTGTCGCGGTATGCGCCTATCAAAATATGTTGGCCGTTGTCTAAGGCCATACCATCGTGCATAACCCGTCTTGCCCGCCCACCCATCTGCGGCGCAGCTTCAAGCAAGCGGACTGCAAACCCTTGTTCAGTGGCGCGAACTGCTGCTGCCAAACCCGCCCAACCGCCACCGATGATGGTCAAGGGGCTCAAAAACGCCCCAAGGCCTGCATTTTCCAAGCCAGCCAAAATTTGCGCAAAGGGGTGAGGGCTACTCGCTGGCGCAACACGGGAAAGCCGGCTGATGCGATCTCGGTCAGCAAGCTGCGGTAAATACTGGCCATCATCAGGCCTGGCTTTTGGTGGCGTAAATCGGCAGCCGGTAGCTTTTCCAGCGCTTCTTTGTAAGTGCGTTGTGCACGCTCAAACTGAAAAGCCATCAAGGCCTGAAAAGCCGGTGTATCGCGGCGCTCAAGTATGTCTTGGGCGGTGACTTGAAACTGCTGCAATTCATTCATGGGCAGGTAGATGCGACCTCGCAG
>CANLWQ010000039.1 GCA_947494405.1 Comamonadaceae bacterium
CGCCGCCATGATCTCTACCCGCGGACAAGGCGGCAACAACGCTGATGTGGTGAGTGGCGTTGACAGTTTCAAAGACAAAATGACGCTTAACGATATGCGTTTGTTAGACATCGTTCCCGAGGCTTGGTGGGGCGGCCCCACGGCGGTGATGACCACGATTTTCCCCAGCCTCATCATCCAGCAACAGGTCAACAGTGTGTCGACAAGGCATATTCAACCCAGCGGTCATGGCTCATTCGATTTTGTCTGGACCCATTTTGGTTTTGAAGATGACAGCCCAGAGATGCAAGAGCGGCGTTTGATTCAGGCTAATTTGTTTGGACCCGCAGGTTATGTGTCTGCAGATGACGGCGAAGTCATTGAGTGGTCGCAGCAAGGGTTTGAGCAAAAACCATCGCACCGCACCGTGGTCGAAATGGGCGGCTACGGTATTGGCGACACCGATCACATGGTGACTGAAACTTTGATCCGCGGCATGTACCAATATTGGCGCAAAGTGATGGGGGAATAAGCCATGATGGATTTCAAAAATTACTTTGAATTGCTCAGCCTCTACAGCGATTACGCCATGGTCTGTGATTCAACAGAGTGGGAAAAATGGCCTGATTTTTTTATCGATGAGGGTACTTACCGTTTGCAGCCAAGAGAAAATTTTGAACAAGGTTTGCCCTTGTGTTTGTTGGCCCTTGAGAGCAAAGCCATGATCCAAGACCGTGTCTATGGCGTGAAAGAAACCTTGTACCACGACCCTTATTACCAACGGCATATTGTGGGAACGCCGCGCATTATTTCAATAGATGACAAGGGCGAGCGCATTGTTTCCCAAGCCAATTACGCAGTGATTCGCACCAAGTTCGATGGTGACTCCACCATACTGAGTGCCGGCTATTACCATGACGTGGTTGTACGAACAGGCCATGGTTTGAAGTTTCTTTCTCGCCTGTGTGTGTACGACAGCGAGATGATTGCCAACTCGATCATCTACCCGATTTAAGGAGACCCCATGTCAAATGGTTGGACAGATGTGTATGACTTAGAGTTTTTGGTGCCCGGGGATGTGACTGCTGTCACCATAGGCGACAAAGCATTGGCCTTGTATGAAGTGGACGGCGAAGTGTTTGCAAGCGATAACCGCTGCACCCATGGGGACGCGCTGCTGAGTGATGGTTTTTTAGAAGGCAACGTCATTGAATGTCCTTTCCATCAGGGACGCTTCGATGTTTGCACGGGCAAGGCCTTGTGTGCGCCCTTGACGGAAGATGTTCGGGTGTACCCGGTTCGCATTGAAAACAAACGCATTTGGGTGAAGTTGTGACTTTGCGCACAAGGAAATAGCCATGTCCCATGAACTCGGTCGTTTAGAAGACTTACCCAAAGACTATGTGCAAGATTTGCGCGACTTGAACTTGGTTCCCTTGTGGCCGAGTTTGCGTGGTGTCTTGCCCCCGAATATCCCCAACAGGCAAACCCAAGCCACGCATTGGCCCTATCAAACACTGCGTCCTTTGTTAATCAAGGCGGGTGAATTGACCCCTATTGAAAAAGCCGAGCGCCGTGTATTGGTGTTGGCCAACCCCGGCCATGGTTTGGAAAAAATGCAAGCCAGTGCAGCCATCTACTTGGGCATGCAGTTGCTCATGCCTGGCGAGTGGGCACCAAGTCACAGGCATACCCCCAATGCGGTACGCATGATTGTTGAAGGCGAGGGTGCATACACCACGGTGGATGGAGAGAAGTGCCCCATGAGTCGCGGGGACTTGATACTCACTCCCACAGGCTTGTGGCATGAGCACGGCCACGATGGCACTGAACCCGTGATTTGGCTCGATGTGCTGGACTTGCCCTTGGTTTATTACATGGAGACTTCTTACCATGTGAATGGCGACAGACAAACCGTGGTGCCTGGGCGAGGCGACAAGCAATATGCCCATGGCGGTGTCGTGCCCACCAAAGTATTTGAGCGCAGCAAGAAGGCTTATCCCATGCTGCGTTACGCGTGGAGCGATGCCAAAGCCGCCTTAGAAACTTTGGCGGCTGACGATGAATTGCTAGAGCAAGTGCAGGTCACTTACACCAACCCCGAAACCGGAACGGACGCCGAAAATATTCTGGGCTTTTATGCGCTGATGCTGCGGCCTGGGCAAACACTGCGCTTACCCGCCAGATCTCCTGCGCAGGTGTTTCATGTGATTGAAGGTTCGGTGAAAGCGCAGATTACGAACAGCAACTTCACCATCGTGGCAGCTGACACCTGTTGCGCTCCTGGCTATGAAGCTGTCACGCTGGTGAATTTGCAACAAGACAAAGCCACATTTTTATTTATTGCCGATGAGTCGCCATTGCACCGTAAGTTAGGTGTTTACGAAAACCGCGGTTAACAGTCACGGCTGAGTTTTTTTATCGACTGGTCGTCAGCGTAATCATTTTTCTGTCCGCCAAGGTTTGCAGCTGAGCGGGTGAGAGTGAGCGCAGCTGGTTCATGTCCATGGAGGCGACTTGAGTTTGGGTCAAACCTGTGAGCTGATTGGGGTTGAGCAGGCGCACGACGGTATTGAGCTGGGGCTGGTTGAGTTGACCGATTTGTTCGGGGCTGATGGACTGCAGCTGTGTGTTGCTCAGCGCCATCAACTGAGCAGGGTTGATGGCAGCGAGTTGTGAGGCACTGAAGGCTTGCAGTTGACTGGCTGAAAGGGCGGCGAGCTGTTGGGCGTTGATGGCCGACATTTGCGCGGTGGTCAGTGCTGCCAGCTGCGCTTGACCCATGGCGGCAATCGCTTGGGGGGTGAGGACCGCGAACTGTGTGCGGGTCAGCGCTTGCACCTGCGGCTTACTCAGCTGGCCAAACAGGCTGGGCGTCAAGGCGGTGATTTGGTTGGGGGTGAGGGCTTGGAGCTGAGCGGGCGAGAGCGCATCAAGTTGCGCATAGCTCAGCACCGCGATTTGGTTCTCTTGAAAGGCTTGGAGCTGTTTGACTTGAAGAGCCGCGAATTGTGCGGGGCTCAAACTCCCCACCTGTGCTTGGTTCAGTGCCAAGACTTGCTCGGGGCGCAGGGCGCTGATCTGCGCTTGGGTCAGGGCCGCTGTTTGCGCGACCAACAAACCGTTGATTTGCGCTTGGTTCAGGCTTTGCAGCTGAGGGGCTTTGAGCAAGCTGATTTGCTCGGGCGTGAGCACCGACAGTTGCGCTGGGCTGAAGGTGGCGAGTTGCAGCGGGCTGAGGTTGATCACCTGCTCTTGGGTCATGGCTTGGAGCTGCACCTTGGACAGCGCCTGCACTTGAGCGCTCAACAGCAGACTGGTTTGCTGCACCGACAAGGTTTTGATTTGTTCGGGTGTGAGAGAGGCCACGACAGAGGTGCTGAACGACTGCACTTGCGTGGGCGTCAAGGCTTGCAGCTGCGCTGTGGTGAACAGTGCCACTTGGCTGGGCTGCAAGTTCTGCACAAACTTGGCCTCTAGGCTTGCCAAGACCATGGGCGAGATGGCGGCAATTTGCGCTGCGGTCAAGCTTTGCAGCTGCACCACACTTAAGGCGTTGAGTTGTGTGCGGTTCCAAGACGTGATCTGCGTATTGCTCACCAAGCGCAGCTGTTGAGGCGTGAGCACAGTGAGTTTGTCGATAGTGACTTCACTGGGAGCCAAGGTGTTCAATGTTTGTGTAATCGAGATGTCAGCAGCAGTGATGGGCTGGGCTACCAACAAGGGGTTGTTGAAGGCGCTGCGTTGCTGGGGGGTTAGCAAGGCGAGTTGATCGATCAACAAGAATTGCTGTTGCCTAGGGCTGAGCAAGGCGATTTGATTGAGCTGTAAAGCAGCAACTTGGCTGGGCAGCAAGGCCCGCAGTTGCGTGCGGCTCAGCTGTGCGATCAACTCAGGCGCCAAGGCGGCAATCTGTACGGCTGATAGCGATTGCAGCTGCAAAGGCGAAAGCAAAGCCACATCGTTGACCGACAGCAGAGAGATTTGCAGCGGTGTGAGTGCTTGAACCTGCTCGGTGGTGAGAGACTTCAAGGCTACGCGGAGTTTGTCGCTGCTGAGAGTGGCCACTTGGGTGGGCAGCAAGGTCTGCACTTGCTCGGTTTTTAAGCGCTGGATTTGTACCGAGGTGAGCACGCTCAACTGTGTGCTGTTCAGGGCTTGCAGTTGTTCAACCGTCAGTTCGGTGATCTGACTGGTGGAGAGCAACTTCATTTGGCTTTCGCTCAAAGCGGCGAGTTGCTGGGGTTTGATGCAAGCGATTTTGCTGCTGACCAGGGATTTGAAGACAGCAGGGGGGAGGTCGGCGATTTGTTGCGGTGTCAAAGCTTTGAACTGGTTACAGCTCAGGCATTGCAACTGGGCTTTGTCCAGCGAAGACAGCTGGGCATTGGAGAGCGAGACCATTTGACTGGCGGTCAAGGCCTGCAACTGGCTTTCGCGCAGCTTGCTGATGGTGGTGGGTGTGAGCGCCGCGAGTTGCGAGGCGGTGAGGGAGGCAATTTGTGCTTCGTTCAAAGAGGTCAATTGCATGGTGCCCAAAGCCTCGATTTGACTGAGTGTCAAAGCAGACACTTGATTGGGCGTGAGTGAGTTCAGCTGGCTGTTGGACACAGACTGCAACTGCTCTCTAGACAAGGCGGCGATATGGCTGGTGCTGAGCGAGCGCAACTGGCTGGGCGACAGCAACTGAAACTGCTGCACCGAAAGACTGGCGACTTGGGTGGGGTTTAAAGCCGAGAAGTTGGCCGGCGTTATGGCTTGCAATTGCGCAGCGCTGAGTTGCGCCATTTGCGCGTTACCCATCACGGTCAAACCCGCGTTAGCCAACGCAGCGGTGCGGGTGGTGTTGGCAGCGCTGGTCGGTGAAGTGGGCGCTAAGGCGGTAGATGAAGAGCTTGGGGTGTTGTTGGTGGCCTTGTCTAAGGCATCAGAGGTGAGGACATTCAACTGCTCGGGCGTCATTGCAGCGAATTGACTCACGCTCAACATCCCCAACTGGCGGCTGCTCAAAGACCCCAACTGCGCAGGCGTTAAGCTGCGGATTTGGTCGCTGCTTAAAGACGCAAATTGAGCGGCTGTCAAAGAGGCCACCATGGTGGGTGTGAGCACCGATATTTGTGCGGTGTTGAGGTTCAGCGATGTGTTGCTGATATCGGGATAGTTCATCGCCGCCGTGGTGCTCAGGGTGTCGGGCAGGTTGTAGTTAGAGGCCAGTCCGCCGTTGTTGCCGTTACCCATGGTGACACCGGTCACCATGACGGGGCGAGCTTTGCCTATGGTTGTGTTGACGAACTGCGCGGCGCCCGAGACACTCACCGTTTCGTTCCCAACCAAACCATCCAAGGCAAAGCTGGGCGTTGCGGCTGCGGTGGTGCCGTCATAGGCTTTGTCAGCCACAAAAGCGCTGGCAGTCAAGCCCTTGGTGTAGATGGAGGCCGAGGTCGATACGCCTGAGGGAAAGCTGTAATTTGTGGCCAAGTCGTAATTGCCTGCCAAGCCGCCGCCAGCACCATTAGCCAAAGCCACGTTGTTTAAAGTGGCTGTGCGGGTTCCTGCATTTTTGCTGCTAAAGGTGGCGGTGCCTGTGGCGTTGATGGTTTCATCGCCGACCAAACCGCCAGTGATCATGATTCTGGGCGTAGCCGCTGTTGTGCCGTCGTAAGTTTTGTTCTCGACTGACAAAATGGCGTTCAGCTGTTTGCGGTAAATGGAGGCGTTCACCGCACCGGTCAACGCATAGTTGGGGTTGGCAGAGACCAGTTCATTGCTTAAAAACGCGCTGGTGCTGCCCACGTTTTTACTGGCAATGGTGGCGCTACCACTCACATCGGGGGCTGATTGGCCCAACACCATCCCAGAAAATTGAAAGCCGCTGTTGAAGATGTTGTTGCCGTCGTAGGCTTTGGTGACGGTGACGTCCAAGGGCTTGGGGTGGATGATCCATGTTGCATAACTGCCAGCGATGGGCACAGCGCTGCTGTTGCTGAAGCTCAAACCGCTACGGTAGCCTATGTAGTAAATGCCTGCGTTGGTGTCCTCAGGGATGGTCGAGCCTGTCAGTGGTTGGGAGAGGGCTTCAAAATTCCATGAAGGTGTGCCTGTTAGGGCGTAGCCCATGGCTTCGGCGCCGCCGTATTGGCTGTTAAAGACTTTGTAAGTCAGAGAGCCACCGCTGCCATATATGCTGCTGCTGTCTATGGCCCTGATGAACAACACACTGGCACCTACAGCCAGGACAGGAAAATTATTGTTTTGGCCAGGGATGATGCTCCACACCGTCGGGCTCCAACCCACCACACTCAGCATATCGGAAGCGCTTAACTGCGCCGTGGTTTTACCTATGCCACCAAAGCTGGTCGCCGCCTGAGATGTATCTGTGTTCCAGTAACTGTTGTTGATCATTGCGCCGCCAGTCACGCCGCCGGCAAAACCGCCACCGCCTGGGTTGCCACCGATGCTGACCCGTCCACTGGAGTAGGCGTTGCTAATGGATGTGCCGCCAGAGTTGGCGTTGCCTACAAAGCCGCCCACGTAGGTGGAGCCAGGGCCAGCGCTGACCTCGCCCGTGGCGAAAGCATTGGTGATGTTGAGGCTGCTGTTGTTGCCCACAAAACCACCCACATGGCTGCCCGTACCAGTCACACTGACGCTGCCGGTGGCATAGCTGTTGGTGAGTGTGAGGTTTTTACCCAAACCCATGAAACCACCCACTTGACTGGTTGCGCCGTTGACCAACACCGCGCCAGTGGCGTAGGAGTTGGAAACCACATTCGAGGCGTAACCGGCCAAACCACCCACGCCATTGGAGTCGGTGTCTAAATTGCGACCTGTGTTGGCACCTGCAGTCACATTACCTTCAGCATAAGAACTTGAAATCGTGCCGTTCGAGTAACCCACCAAACCACCTATGGCACCCGAGCTCGGCCCCGTAGAGACATGACCTGTCGCATAAGAATTGCTGATGGTTCCCAAGGTGGTGTTGCCGCCCACCAAGCCGCCCACACCGGCTGCTGCGTTACTTGCGCTCACCGTTCCGGTGTTGAAGCTTTTGGTGATGGTGCCGCCGTTGTTGATGCCCACCAAACCGCCCACATTGGTGGCGTCTGCTGATGATGTGCTGCCACCCACCAAGCCGACGTTGGAAATATGGGCGCCAGAGGTGGTTGCGGCAAAAAGACCTACCGAGTTCACGCCAGATGGGTTGACAGTTAAGTTGTAAATGTTGTGGCCCAAGCCTTGAAACTTGCCGCTGAAACCTGGCGCGCCAAATGAAATCGGTCTGAAACCTGCGCCACTGGCCCAAGTGGCTGTTTCGGTTGCATCGATGTCGCTGCCCAATGCATAGTAGCCAGCCAAGTTGCCTTCCATGCCTTGCAGCGTTTCAGCGGCGGTGTCCGCATAAGTGCCCAAGTTATTGATGACCATATAACTTTGCCCTGCAATAGAGAGCGTGGGGTTGCTGCCCTGCAAGGTGATGGACTTGCCTATTTGCAAATTAAACGTACCAGGATTGACGAAAAAGCCGCTGCTGGCGGCGGTTTCGGTGATGCCGTTCACGGTGTGGGTGGTGTTGGGCTGAATGATTAAACCAGCTGCATTGCCGGTGGCCACAATGTTGGAGTTCACATTGACATTGTTGGAGGCGGTCAAAGTCAGTGTGGTGTCGGCCCCCCACTGTACGTAGTCGTTGATATAAAGATTGCCGCTGCCTGCAGTGTTTCCCGCGGCAGTTTGCAATTCCACATTGTTGCTCTCCAGTTGTAACGACAGTGTGTTGCCAGTCATGTCACCGTTAGCAAATGCGGTGCCAGTATCAGCCACCACCTTGAAGTCGTTGGGGTCCACCAACCATTTGCCGGTTTTGCCTTGCGCTGCCAAGGTGGTGATGCGCACCTCATCGGCAATCTTCACCTTGCCGGCCGAGGTTTCGATGAAACCCCCGTCGCCACCATGGGGCGCACTGGCGTCCAAGCTGCCGTTAACTTCGGTGGTGCCGGATGTCATGTCGCCCATCAACATGATGCGACCGCTTTTGTTGGCAATGGTTTGCGCTTGTACGGTGCCGCTGTTTCTCACCACGCTGCCCATCAACACACTGGCGCTGCGTGCAGTCATCAACACCAAGCCGCCGTCGGCTCGCACCAGGTGTTTGTTGTCTACCAAGGCATCCATCACGCCTTCATCAATTTGCAAAGCGGTCAGGCTTTGGCCGCTGAAAACGAGCGTGGTTTTGTTGCCCGCTGCCATGGCGATGGTGCCTTCGCGGGCAACAATGACGCCCTCGTTGCGCACCTGAGGCGCCAGCATGGCGATGTACCCGCCAAGGGAGGCTTGCAGCGAGCCAAGGTTGGTGATGCTGGCGTTTTTGCTATTGCCCTCGAAAGTGTTTTTACCGGCCATGAAATCGGCGTTGCTGATGCCGTGGGTGGTGACAAGCAAGCCCCCCACATCCACCTGCGAGGTGGCACCAAACAACACGCCGTTGGGGTTGAGAATAAAAACTTGGCCGGGCGCGTTGATGCGGCCCATGATTTGGCTGGGGTTGCTGTCGAGCACGCGGTTCAAGGTGACGGCGGCGGCGTTGGGTTGGTTGAAATTCACCTGTGCGCCCGAGCCCACGTTAAAACTGTTCCAGTCGACAGCGGCGCGTTGGCTGCTTTGCTGCACCGTCAAGCTGCTGCCACTGCTTGTGATGGCCGCACTCCCGCCCACCACCTTGCCGCCTTGGGGCAGTTGTGTGGGCGCTGGTACGTTTTGCGCGTGCACAAGTCCCAGACACAGCAAACCCGTGGCCAAGGCCAAGGCATGCAGGGAACTGGGGCAGGGCTTTTTCATGTTTTAAAACTGTTGAATGACGGATAACCAAAAGCGGTCATTGTTCAAGGTTCCATCCAAGTCGAGTCCGTTGGGCTGCGCGGCGGGGTTGGACCCCATGCGGTGAGCCCAAGTCATTCGCCATTGTGCTTGACCCAAGCGATTCGGTACAGAAGAACCAACCCACAAGCCTGCGCCTTGCAAAAGATAGGCATTGAGACCAGTGCCTGTGTTGAATTTGAGCTTGCTGACCAAACCCGTGTCTACAAAGGCGCTGAGCTTTAAGGGGTGTTGTTGCCACTCTAAGGTTTTTTGGTATTCCACTGTCATGAGTTGCGCTGCATTGCCATTGGCCTCTGAAGACGGGTAGGCGCGAACGCCTTGCATGCCGCCTAGCGAAAACTTCTCCGAGCCATCCAAGTTTTTGCTGGCTATTTGCATTTGGTAAGAGCCCATCAACTGTGTGGTCGGGGTCAAGCTCTGCTGGCGATTGAAGTTCAAGCGGAGCTTGGTGAAGCGACCCGCAGTCATGGTGGAAATGGCGTCGTTTTTCTCATTCGGCGAGCCCGACAAATTCACCAAGCCACGGGTGATTTGTGCGCCCAGGGTGTTTTCGCCATACCCCATCCACTCATCGCTGCGGGTGGCTTGCAAGCTGGTGGTGATCGAGTCCATGAAGTAGTCAGAACTCAGGCCCAAGTTGGTGGTGTTGCGGAAAAATTTACGTTCAAACGCCACTTGCATGCTGGCCGAAGTGAAACGGCTACGCAGCAAGGGCAGGGTCATGTCCAGCCCCAAGCTGTTGGCCGGTCCTTGGGGATTCAAAGCCAAATAGTCGTTGGTCACCACTTTATAGCGGCTGAATGAGGCGTTCGTTCCCCAACGGCTGCCCCAGTAGCCCAGTGGCTCGCTATAGGACAGACGCAAATAATCGGTGCCATCGCTGCGCATGTACTGCATGCTGCTGATATCAGCGCGGCCCAAAGCGCCGTAGCGATTGAGTTGCGTGCTCATGCGGTTAAAGCCGGTGGACACGGGGCCGGCGTTGTCCCAGCTGACTTGGCCGTCCCAAGGTTTGCCTTCAGCGACTTGAATCAGGGCCTCGGTCTCGCCTTCTTTGTCACCTGAACGAAGACGCATATTGGCCTTGACCCCAGGCACCTCACCCAGCAGCAAGGTGGCGCGGTCTAGCTGGCTCATGCGCACGGCTTCATCTTTGGGCTGGGCGGTTTCAACCAATTTCACCAAGTAGTCGGCAGCCAATTTGGGACTGTTGGGGGTTTCCAATTGGGCGCCTGCAAAACGGCCTTCGGTGATGGTGATCATCACCTCGCCGTCAGTGAGGTCTTGGGGCAGCAAATCTACGCGGGCCAATACGCCGTCTTTTTGGTAGAGCTGGGCCACGGTATCCGCTGCTTTTTGCAGATCGGCCACATCTTGAACTTGGGGCAGGGCTGTCGCCAGCAACTGCTTCAAGCGTTGGTTGGAATACACCGTGTTGCCTTGAAACTTAAACGCCTTGAAGACAAATTCAGGGTTGGGCGCTGCCGCTAAAGGGGGCGCAGGCGCAGCAGGGCTTGGCGCTGGGGGAGCTGGTTGTTGCGCCATGGCAGGCGCGGGCGTGATGACAGGCGCGGGCGTGATGGGCTCTATCGAACCGACGGGTTCAGCCGGCTTGGGTGGCGGCAAGGCGGGAAACTTGATCCAGTTGTCATCAGTGGCTGGGCTGCTGGGGATGCTGGGAGTGCTGCGCGCAGCAGGCTTGGGTAAATCGTTTTGAATTCTTGGTGCTGACGCACCGGGGCGTGGCGGGAACTGAACCCAGTCGTCATTGCTGGCGGCCATGGCCACACATGCAGCAGCACCAAGTGCCAGCACCAGCCAGGACTTGGGTTTTGACCAGCATGCGCCAGTCGAGTGATAAATTTTCAATCGCAAAAAGAGACCTTTCACCCACGGTGAATGAGACCTGAATAGAAAATCAGTTAGTCTTTGATTCGGCACGCCCGCTGAAAAATGAAGATAAGAGAGCCCCAAAGATGAAAAAAATCCCGATATTGCTGGTTTTTATGTGTTTTGCCGCCCATGCCGATTGGCAACTGGTGCATACCGACGCCGACCAAGCCCGTTTCTTTATCGATAAA